>NZ_JAUORR010000019.1:0-91751 GCF_030547945.1 Photobacterium sp. 1_MG-2023
CCCCACTGCTGCCTCCCGTAGGAGTCTGGACCGTGTCTCAGTTCCAGTGTGGCTGATCATCCTCTCAGACCAGCTAGGGATCGTTGCCTAGGTGAGCCGTTACCCCACCTACTAGCTAATCCCACCTGGGCCAATCTTAGCGCGCGAGGCCCGAAGGTCCCCCGCTTTGCTCCCATCTCGTAAAAGAAAGGAGATTATGCGGTATTAGCCATCGTTTCCAATGGTTATCCCCCACACTAAGGCATGTTCCCAGGCATTACTCACCCGTCCGCCGCTCGCCGCCCATCATCGCACCCGAAGGATTGTTGATGTCGCTGCCGCTCGACTTGCATGTGTTAGGCCTGCCGCCAGCGTTCAATCTGAGCCATGATCAAACTCTTCAATTAGAATTTTGTTGCCTCTCCGAAGAGAAGCGGCTCAGTGATTACTGATGTTTCAACCGAAGTTGAAACGAATTGACTGTGCCGGTAACCCTTTCAAGAAAGTGCTACCAATTGGTCACTCAGTTCACTGATAAAATCTTTTGACTGTATCATTGTCGAGTGCCCACACAGATTGCATGGTCAAATTGTTAAAGAACTTTGCCAGATTCGCGCTTCGCTCATCGTGGACAGGGCGGCTATTCTATCGAAATGAAAAACCGTGTCAAACACTTTTTCCAATCTATTTCAGAACAACTTTCCCGTGAACCTTTGGTTTTCAGCTTTCTTTGCTGTAACCCCGTTCAGTGAGGCGGCATTATAGGGACTTTCTTTCAGGGCGCAAGTGCATTTTTAAGATTTTTTTGTTTTTTCTTTTTTTCGGACAAAAGTTAATCAAAACCGCCTTTTTTTGCCCTTCAGAGTTGCTTAAATGCCTCTGAAAAGGCGGAAACACGTTTCCAGTCCGTATATTCCACTTCTTTTGTCGTATCCGTTTCCCCACCTGTCATTCGCATAATGAACCGAATCATGGTGCGATCGAACCAGTTATACCTCGGATAACGCAGTGCGCCGGCAAAGACTTCCAGTAAATCAGGACACCAAGGGGACTTCTGTAAAAACTTCTGCATATACACACTGGTCTCGGGCGTATCTTTACCCGTTTTTCTTGCTGTCAGGTTCACACAGTAAAAAGCCACTTTCTGTGCCTCAAGCTGTACCTGATGGTGTGCAATGAACTGATATAACTTTTTGTTCAGATGTCCGTAACGGACAGAGGCCCCCAACAGGACTTTGCTGTACTGAGTAAAGTTGATCTCTGGCAACTGATGAATATCCAGAATGTCACACTGAAACTCTGAGCCCAGCTCCTGCTCTATCTGTCTGAGTATTTTGATGGTCTGTCCTTCACGGCTCGAGTGCAGCATCAGCACCTTTTCCATAATGATCTCCTTAGTTACGCCAGAATGTCGGGGTAAACAGAACCAGTAGCGTAAAGACTTCAAGGCGGCCAAACAACATGGCGACAATTAAGGTCCACTTCGCAGCATCATTCACTTCACCAAAATGAACTGAAACCTGGCCCAAGCCCGGCCCCAGATTGTTCAACGTTGCAGCGACGGCCGAAAATGCAGTCAGTTCGTCCATGCCGGTTCCAACCAACACCAGCATACACATCACAAATACCAGCGCATAAGCAGAGAAAAAACCCCAGACCGCATCGACCACTCGTTGTGGCAAGGCCTTATTCCCCACTTTAATGGTGTACACCGCTCGGGGGTGCACCAGACGCTTCAGCTCACGCACACCCTGCAAAAACAGCAACAACACTCGAATCACTTTGATACCACCACCGGTTGAGCCAGCGCATCCGCCTATAAAAGAGGAGAATAAAAGCAGCACAGGCAAAAACAGCGGCCACTCCGAAAAACTGGTGGTCGTAAATCCGGCCGTCGTTGAAATCGATACCGTCTGAAACAGCGCCTGATCCAATGTCTCCCACCAGCTGTCGTAAGTGTGGTGCTTTATCAGTAAGCTGTAGCAAATCGCAAACAAAATTACCTGCACCACCAGAAAGGCTTTGAATTCCGGATCGCGAAGATAGGTTCGCAAATGCGTTCCCCGATTTGAAAAGGCTGCAAAGTGCAATGAGAAATTACAGGCGGAGATCAGCAAGAAGACGACGGTCACCATATTGATCGCAGGGCTGTTGTAATGCCCGATACTGGCGTCATGCGTCGAAAACCCGCCAATGGCAACCGTAGAAAAGCTATGGGCTATCGCATTGAACACATCCATTCCGGCCGCCCAGAAAGCCACAGCGCAGGCGATGGTCAGCGTCAGATAGATGTACCAGAGCGTCTTCGCGGTTTCTGCGATCCTCGGGGTCATCTTACTGTCTTTCACCGGGCCCGGAATTTCAGCACGGTACAACTGCATACCACCGATGCCCAGTACCGGCAAAATCGCGACAGCCAGGACAATGATCCCCATTCCGCCAAACCATTGCAGCATTTGGCGATAAAAAAGAATCGCCTTCGGTAAAGCATCCAGTCCGACAATCACAGTTGCCCCGGTCGTCGTCAGGGCGGAGAAAGATTCAAAAAATGAGTCTGTAAAGGAGAGGTCCGGGTTTTTCGACAGAATAAAAGGCACAGCCCCGGCACTGCCAATAACGGTCCAGAATAAAACAACAATCAGAAATCCATCCCGGGCTTTCAGTTCCCGCCGGTGATGCCGGTTAGGCAGCCATAGTGCCGCACCACCCGCCAGTAAGATAAAGAAGGTCACCACAAAGGGAAAACCTGCACCATCTCGGTACAGTAAGGCGATAAAGGCAGGAACCAACATGGTGACACTAAACAGTGCCAGCAGCAGGCCAACGATACGGATAATGGAACGAATTTGCATAATCTTGCGGGCGCTCAGTCAAGTTTGTTTTATAAAGCCGTGTTTGCGTCCTGAATCCGAATCCGGTCGCCACTGCGATTTATCAGACAGGTCTTAAAGTCCTCAACCCGACGACTGTCGATTTCAATCAGCAAGGTGACATCCGCGCCATAGTCGGCTTTTGTCACGTCAGCGCCATACTCAGCCATTACAGCTTCTAATAAAGGCACCTGATTATACGCACAGCACAGGTAAATCGGTGAAGTAATCACCTTTTCTTTGGACACGAGCACAGAGAGGGCTTGCTGAACACCGCCGCCATACGCTTTCACCAGTCCGCCGGTTCCCAGACGGATCCCACCATAATAGCGTGTGACCACTGCAGTGATCTCCCCAACCCCAGAGCCACTCAATTGGGCCAGAATCGGTTTTCCGGCTGTGCCGGAAGGCTCGCCGTCATCACTGAATCCCCACATCATCGAGTCTTCCGGGCGACCCGCCACGAAAGCCCAGCAGTTGTGGCGCGCGTCACCATGGCGGGTTTTGATGGTCTGAACAAATGCTTTGGCAGCCTCTATCCCGGGCGTATGCGCCAGATAAGTGATAAACCGACTTTTTTTAATTTCTTCCTCGGTCACAACCGATTCAACCGGGATAAGATAAGGAGCCTGTGCCATGTCTTCCTTTTCGCGATTCACGTCATACAAAAGCGCAAGAATAGCACAACCTTGCTCTGTGTTTCACAGCAGCAAAAAAAGGAGCCGAAGCTCCTTTCTTTCACCGTCCGCAGCCTGAGTTACTGCGGCTCATTGAGCTGTTGATTGAGCTCCAGCGCGACCTGCTCGACCTGGTGGCTTTGCTCCAGTTGCTCCAGTAAAGGCAGCAGGTTCACCCCCTCTTTGGCTTTCAGCAACGCGATCTCATCACCGGTAAATACCAGTTCCAGCTGATGCTGTGCTGCAAAGGTCGCTGCATCCGCACCAGACTCCAAACGGATCAGGAAGCTGCCGGTGATCTCAACCGCTCCCTCGGCTGAATTCACCGCCACCAGCTTGTCGCCTTTCCTCAGAATGGGATTGACCGACAAAGAACGTTTCTGGCGCGTTTTTCCTGCCTGAGTCTCAGACAATTGTTGATAAGCAACGCCATTAATCATCAAAATGTCGCCACGCCCCTGAGAAAGCGATTCAGCCAATGGAAGCGACGAATCATCCGCCAGCAGCGGCGCAGCAAATAACAATGAAGTACACAGAACGAAAGTTTTCATCATGATTTACCCCTGATGACCAAAGAAACGAATATCCCAGGATTTCAGCACACCATCCTGAGCGTTGTTTTGCTGGCTGACCGGAATGCGTTGTCCATTTTGAGGTTCCGCAATCCATTGAGAAGTAGCCTGATTTGTGTCTCTGACCACTAATTGCCATTGTCCTTGTGCCGACTCACCATAGAAATGATTCGACAACAGAAGCTGCTGCTCAAAGCCATTCACATTGCTGTATACCGACTGCCCCACCAGCCCTGAGCGAGGCGACAAGATGACACTGCGCGTCCCTGAGGGTGAAACGAGTTCTATCGCCAGATCGTGCACACGCTCATGATCGATATCAACTTTGACCTGAACCGCCTCGACCACAAAGTCATTGGCCTGCTGATAGGTACTCACGGCACCGTGCAGATTGGCATCCGGGATATTTTCACGACGATTGACATGCTGCCACGGTGTAATTGTCATCGGTGGTAGTGGCGCTGAGTACGTTTGCGCCATCGCCACCGCACCGTCGACATTCACCCTGCCAAATCCGTAGAAGTTGTGGAAATCATAGCCCGCGGCATTGGTTTGCCAGCCCGGAATTGCAGCATAAGTCACCTCGGCCTGATTTGACCCAGTAAAAGTCAGATGAACGCCGGAATGATTCGGATCGGTTTTCGTCGCGGTTGAGGCCAGAATATGTTTCACATCGCGCCAGCTCAGGTTCGGGTTGGCAGACATAATCATCGCCACCGCCCCAGAGGCATTAGGTGCTGCTGATGAAGTACCGTTCATCACGCCATTATATTCACAGCGCGGATCGAGCGCTGTTCCGCCATGCAGACCATTTGTCAGACGATCCACCGTATTGTAGCCCGCATGGCAGCCCGACACGTCTGTCGTGATCATAGCCGGAGAATCCGTGCCGTACTCACCACCGGGCGCAGAAACGAACACATTTGCCCCAACCGAAGAATAAGATGACAACTCACCGTTAGCATTGAGTGCCGAGACCACCATATTCCAGAAATTGGCATTATCTGAGGTGATATTACTGTCTTGCATCGGCAGACCATTGTTTGCCGGTCCGATTCGCGCTGTATCATAATAATCTCCAGGCAGAATCAGAGTCCTTCCCAGTGATCCCAGAGAAATACGGAAACGTTTATAGCTGTTCCCGGCAGATTTCACGAAAAGACTGCCCAGCCCCTGATGCGACTCCCGACTGACCCGCTCGTAAGCCTGCTCTTTTAATGCTGTATTCAATTGATTGAGATCATACTTACGAGGCACGATGGATGAGGATCCATAGCTTTGGTTAAACACACGGACATCCGCAGTGTTCTCAGCTTCACCGTGTGACAACAACCAGGCTTCCATCGACTGATTATTCAGCCAGTTAAACCCTTTCAGGCCCGCATAGGGTGCCACACCACGGCCGCCTACACCGTTCCAGCCCACAGCGGCTGCAATCCCAGCCACCGCGGTGCCATGTCCGTCTGTTGGATCATCTGGTGTCGGGTCATCATCATTATTGACCACATCGCGGGAGCCCGGACGGATATTCGCCGCCAGATCCGGATGACCGATTTCCAGGCCGTCATCAACCACAGCAATCGTCACTCCCTGTCCGCGTACACCGATCGCGTGACTGATATACAGATTCATATCCTGACCCACCAAACCACCAGAGCGGGAAAATGCGGTCTGACCATGGTTCTGTAAGTGCCATTGTTGTGAATACAAGGGATCTGATGGAATTTCATCGGGAACCCAGGACCAGTCTACATCGGCATTTAATACCGGCGCAGGTTTTGGCAGTGTCACTGAATGGACAACTGTCGGCAATAAAGCCGCCGTCACCATCACAGGCAATAATCTCAGCGCTGTCTTCATGAGTGCATCCTTATGCTTATTCATTCCGTTTTTATTCCACCAAGGGAATGTACTTGGATGTACACTGATAACAGTCACAATGGCTATCAGAAGACACATTTTTTGCTAAACATAATGAAATGACTCGCAAAACCAGCGGAATCAAAAAGCCAAATCAGACACATTCAACTCAGAGGATTCGACCAAAATCACCTTTTGCAACATCCCGACATCAAGGTTTAAACAATTGTTTAAAATAGGTGTTGAAATCGCATTACAACAGGTTCAGACTAATCTTTAACCTGGTTGCAGGTCAAACCAGTCAAAATCAAACCGGCAATGCACCGGTATTCACGGAGATAGAACATGATTTACCAAGGTGAAACCCTGTCTGCACGCTATCTGGAGGATGGCATTGCGGAAATCAACTTCAATGCGCCAGGCAGCGTGAATAAGCTGGATCGCAAGACCCTGGAAAACCTCAGTGAAGCTATCAACGCCCTCTATCAGCAAAATGATCTGAAAGGTGTTCTGTTAACGTCCGGTAAACCTGCTTTTATCGTCGGTGCGGATGTCACCGAGTTTCCGGACATCATGACACAGGAAGCCGAGACGCTCTCCAGCTGGCTGGCAGATGCCAATGCTATTTTTAATCGTCTGGAAGATATTTCTGTCCCGACTGTTGCAGCCGTCAACGGCTTTGCACTGGGCGGCGGCTGTGAATGCATTCTGGCAACTGATATTCGTGTGGCTGACACCACAGCACTGGTTGGCCTGCCAGAAACCAAACTGGGTATCATGCCGGGCTGGGGTGGCTCTGTTCGTCTGCCTCGCCTGATCGGTGCTGATCCGGCCATGGACATCATTGCAGCCGGTAAAGCGAAGAAAGCTCCGGAAGCACTGAAACTTGGACTGGTTGATGCCGTCGTTGCACCAGATGCCCTGCACGATGCCGCACTGACGATGCTCAAAGATGCCATCGCCGGAAAACTGGACTGGCAATCCCGCCGCGCTCAGAAACAAGCGCCGCTCAAGCTGAATAAAATTGAAGCGACCATGAGTTTCACCATGGCCAAAGGCATGGTGATGCAAGTGGCCGGTCCACACTATCCTGCCCCAATCACCGCCGTGAAGTGTATTGAAGAAGCGGCAGGCATGAGCCGTGACGAAGCACTGAAAGTCGAGAATAAAGGCTTTGTGGCTCTGGCGAAAAGCGAAGTAGCCCCTGCACTGGTTGGTATCTTCCTGAATGACCAGTACATCAAAGGCCAGGCCAAACAAGCTGCCAAAGAAGGCAAAGACACCCAACGCGCAGCCGTTTTGGGTGCCGGGATCATGGGCGGTGGTATTGCCTATCAGTCTGCCCTGAAAGGCGTACCCGTGATGATGAAAGACATCGCACAGCCTTCACTGGATCTGGGCATGACCGAAGCATCCAAGCTGCTGAACAAACAATTGGAACGCGGCAAACTGAATGGCCTGAAGCTGGCAAAAATTCTGGCATCCATTCAGCCAACCCTGCACTACGCCGGGATTGAAGAAGCCGATGTCATCGTTGAAGCCGTCGTTGAAAACCCGAAAGTAAAAGCAGCGGTGCTGGCTGAAGTGGAAGAACGTGTGGGTGAAGACACCGTGATTACCTCCAATACTTCGACGATTCCAATCAACGTGCTGGCAAAATCACTCAAGCGCCCGGAGAAATTCTGTGGCATGCACTTCTTCAACCCGGTTCACCGCATGCCGCTGGTTGAAATCATCCGGGGTGAACACACTTCGGAAGAAACCATTTCCCGTGTGGTGGCTTACGCGGCCAAGATGGGCAAATCGCCGATTGTCGTGAATGACTGTCCGGGGTTCTTCGTGAACCGTGTTCTGTTCCCTTACTTTGCCGGTTTCAGCCTGCTGCTGCGTGACGGTGCCGACTTCACCAAAGTCGATAAAGTCATGGAGAAGAAATTCGGCTGGCCGATGGGCCCTGCTTACCTGCTGGATGTTGTGGGGATTGATACTGCGCACCATGCGCAAGCGGTAATGGCAGAAGGCTTCCCTGAGCGCATGGGTAAAGACTACAAAGATGCTGTCGACGTAATGTACGAGAACCAGCGTCTGGGCCAGAAGAACGGTAAAGGCTTCTACGCTTACTCCGTTGATAAGAAAGGCAAGCCGAAGAAAGATGTGGCACCGGAAGTTGCGAGCCTGCTCGCCCCGGTTGTCAGCCGCGCGGCCGACTTCAGCGATGAAGAGATCATTGCCCGCACCATGGTCCCGATGATCAACGAAGTGGTTCGCTGCCTGGAAGAAGGCATCATTGCCACGCCAGCAGAAGCGGACATGGCACTGGTTTATGGCCTGGGCTTCCCTCCGTTCCGTGGCGGCGTGTTCCGTTACCTGGATGCGATGGGTCTGGCGAACTATGTCGCGATGGCCGATCAGTTCGCTCACCTTGGCGCTGTGTACGAAGTGCCGGCCGGTCTGCGTGAAAAAGCAGTGCAAGGCGAACGCTATTACAACGCAACCGTAAACGCTTAAGGACGAGGATAAACACATGAATAACGTCGTAATTGTTGACTGCATCCGTACCCCGATGGGGCGTTCTAAAGCTGGTGCATTTCGTAACAAACGTGCTGAAGACTTGTCAGCACATCTGATGAAAGGCCTGCTGGAGCGCAACCCTCAGGTTGAACCGGCAGCGATTGAAGACATTTACTGGGGCTGTGTGCAGCAAACACTGGAGCAAGGATTCAACGTCGCGCGCAATGCGTCGCTGCTGGCCGGAATTCCTCATACTGTCGGTGCCACCACGGTTAACCGTCTGTGTGGCTCCTCCATGGATGCCCTGCACAGTGCCGCCCGTGCCATTATGGTGGGTGATGCTGAGATCTGCATGGTCGGTGGTGTGGAACACATGGGCCACGTGCCGATGAACCATGGTGTAGATTTCCATCCGGGTCTGTCCAAGTCGGTGGCGCAAGCTGCGGGCATGATGGGCCTGACAGCAGAAATGCTAGGCCGGATGCATGGTATCAGCCGTGAGCAGCAAGATGCCTTTGCTGCCCGCTCGCACCAGCGTGCACATGCTGCCACTCTGGAAGGCCGCTTCAAAAACGAAATTCTGCCCACCGAAGGTCACGATGAAAACGGTATCCTGAAAGTGTACGATTTCGACGAAGTGATTCGTCCGGAAACAACGGTCGAAACCTTGTCTGCGCTGCGTCCGGTTTTCGATCCGGCCAATGGCACAGTCACCGCAGGGACTTCCTCCGCCCTCTCTGACGGTGCTTCAGCCATGCTGGTGATGAGCGAGAGCAAAGCGAAAGAGCTGGGCCTGAAAATCCGTGCACGCATCAAGTCGATGGCCATCGCGGGTTGCGATCCGTCCATTATGGGTTACGGTCCTGTACCGGCAACGAAAAAAGCACTGAAGCGCGCAGGCCTGACGATGGAAGATATCGGCATGATTGAGCTGAATGAAGCATTCGCAGCTCAGTCCCTGCCTTGCGCCAAAGATCTGGGTTTGCTGGATGCGGTTGACGAGAAAGTGAACCTCAACGGCGGTGCAATTGCACTGGGCCACCCACTGGGCTGTTCCGGCACGCGAATCTCGACCACGCTGATCAATCTGATGGAGCACCATGACGTGAAATACGGTCTGGCCACCATGTGTATCGGTTTGGGTCAGGGCATTGCCACCATCTTTGAGCGTGTGGATAGCTAATCTGCTTCAAACTAACTTTCTCAAGCCCGCTTTTATAGCGGGCTTTTTTTTGTGAATTTTTTCGCAAACGTTGCTCCTGATCAGAATTTGAGACATTCTGACTCAATACAATCACAATCCACCGATACCTGAGCGCGGAGAAATCGTATGTTGAAAGCTCTTATCCTCAATCAGCAGGACAAGCAAACACTGGCACAGGTCAGCGATATCGAAGAACACCAGTTGCCCAAGGGAGACGTCACCGTCACGGTTGAATACTCCTCTCTGAACTATAAAGACGGGCTGGCAATTACCGGTGCCGGAAAAATCATCCGTGAATTTCCGATGGTGCCGGGAATTGATTTCGCAGGCACGGTCACCCAGTCCGACAACGACCGTTTTCAGCCAGGCGACAAAGTTGTACTGACCGGCTGGGGCGTGGGCGAAACCCATTGGGGCGGACTGGCAGAGCGTGCCCGCGTAAAAGCAGACTGGCTGGTGCCACTTCCCGAGGGCCTGAGCTGTGAGCAAACCATGGTGATTGGCACCGCAGGTCTAACCGCTATGCTGTGTGTACAAGCCCTGCAGGATGCCGGTCTGACACCGGAATCGGGAGAGATTCTGGTGACAGGTGCCAGCGGTGGTGTCGGCTCTGTTGCCATCACCTTGTTATCGGCGCTGGGTTACCGGGTTGCCGCGGTGACCGGCCGTGCCTCGCAGAATGGTGCGCTACTGAAACAACTCGGTGCCTCGACCATCGTCGAGCGCAGCGAACTGGAAGAACCCGCCAAGCCGCTGGAAAAACAACGCTGGGCCGGTGCCATCGACACCGTCGGCAGCAAAATGCTGGCAAAAGTGCTGGCACAAACGGATTACAATGGCGCCGTTGCGGCCTGTGGTCTGGCGGGCGGCTTTGATTTACCCACCACTGTCATGCCCTTCATTCTGCGCAATGTCCGGCTGCAGGGTATCGATTCCGTCTACTGCCCGATGGAAAAACGTCAGCAAGCCTGGCGGCGCCTGAGCGAACTGCTGCCGGAAAGCTTTTACCAGCAGGCAGGCCAAACAATCAGCCTGGAAGAAGTTCCGGCATTTGCACAGGCCATTATTCAGGGACAGGTCACCGGCCGAACGCTGGTGAAGTTGGGCTGAGTTGAATTGAGGCGATACAGTTCACGTTCATCCGGTCTGGCCGGGTGAACTTTTTGACTCGCCAAATAAAAAAAATCCCGCTATAAAAGCGGGGAAGCCCAAGAAAACTGGGGAGTGTAGTAGATGTGAAAGTTAGCTTTCCTCTTCTTCGAGCTCAGGAGAATGTGATAGCTCGAGCCAGAGTCCTATCGCAGCGGCGATCAACCCCACCAGCGAAAAGATTGTTAAATCATCGACGTTGCGCAGTACAATCGAGCAGAAAGCGATAAAGCACAGCACACAGTAAATAGTCAGTCTATCCATCTGAGTAATCATCCTCGCCTCCCTGTGATGACAACAAAGTTAACAACTTGTTAACTAAGTTACACATAATTGTTACCCTTGCCAACCCCCAGTTGATTATTTAATCTCCGTGAGTATGATCTAGGTCTCATTTACGATATGGTTTCACGATGAACACGAATTTTGATTCCGCCACTCTCAGCCTGGAGGCACAAGGACTGCGTTGTCCGGAACCTGTCATGATGGTTCGTAAAACGGTCCGCAAAATGGCCGAAGGCGAAACACTGCTGGTGCTTGCCGATGATCCCTCCACAACCCGGGATATCCCGAGTTTTTGTCGTTTTATGGATCACACACTGCTGGCGGCGGACACAGAATCTTTGCCCTACCGGTTTTTGATTCAGAAAGGCAAAGCATAAAATGAATCAGGCAGCCTAACGCTGCCTGATGACATTTTCATTGCGCTGGTTCAAGACTAGCCTGAATCGCACAATTTCTTTGTTACAGGCCAAATACAGCACCCAACGCCAGCAACACAAATAAACCTGCCGTCACCTTCCGGATCAGCCCCAGCGGCATTTTATCTGCAGACAGTTTTCCAATCAGAACCACAGGTACATTGGCCAGCAACATGCCAATCGTGGTACCCAGCACAACCAGCAACAGGCCGTCATGATATTTTGCGCCTAGCATAGTCGTAGCCACCTGAGTTTTATCGCCAATTTCTGCAATAAAAAACGCAATGAAGCTCGCAACAAACGGACCCCGATTTGAAATGGTCTCGTCATCGTCCAGTTTATCCGGGATCAGAATCCAGCCCGCCATCACCACAAAACTGACAACCAGGACCCACTTAAGAATGTCAGGAGAAAGATAATCGGCAACAACCACACCCAGCCAGGCAGCCAATGCGTGATTGGCCAGCGTAGCGAGAAAAATCGCCAGAATGATAGGAACGGGTTTACGGTAGCGACTGGCCAGCAGTAGGGATAACAATTGGGTTTTGTCCCCAATTTCTGCCAGTGCAACGGTAGTAATGGATACAGCTAAAATGCTCACGACATGCTCTTTGGGGCGAGGATTATCGTTTTTAACCAAAGACAAACAGACATGCCCCACCCCGGTTCATATCGATTTGCCTATGGTCTCGCCAAACTGACCGGAGAAATTGGTCAGTCACAATCACCATGAAGATTTTGCTTCAATTATGTTGATGATTGTGCCGTCAGAACGGCAGGCTACTCCCCAAAGGAATCGGCATCATAGCCAGAAGTCGCCCCAGAATCAAGCTACGAAAAAAGGGAAGCTTCCGCTTCCCATTGCTGTGTTCCCGTCAGATGAACTCAGTTATGACGCCGTCGGGCTCAAGACAATCTCCACACGGCGGTTCTGAGAACGACCCTGCTGATTCGCATTTGAAGCAATCGGATGCGCTTCACCCATGCCTTTCGCCAGAACACGTTTCGCGGCAACGCCACTCCGCACCAGATAGTTGCTCACTTCACTGGCACGTACCTGAGACAAACGTAAGTTATAAGATTCAGAACCTGTGCTGTCGGTAAAACCATAAATATTCAGTTGCGTTTTATCGTACTCGTTCACAACCAGTGCCACGTTATGAAGAGCATCCATGGCTTGCTGGCTGAGGTTTGACTGATCAACGCCAAAGGTAATCGCATTCGGCATGTTCAGGACAATCTGATCGCCATTACGGGTCACGCTGATCCCGGTCGATTCCAGCTGCTGACGCAGTTTTGCTTCCTGCACATCCATGTAGTAGCCGATACCGCCACCCAGTGCTGCACCGGAAGCAGCACCAATCAGCGCCCCTTTACCGCGGTCGCTCTTGCTTGATGAGGCCACACCGATAGCCGCACCAGCAACAGCACCAATCAGTGCACCGCTGGTTGATTTTGCTGTCTGATCTTCACGCGTATATGGGTTAACCGTTGTACAACCTGTTGCCACCATCGCTGTGATGCTCGACAAAAGGATAGCGCGTACCCACTTACGTGAGTTCGAAGAGGTGTATTGTTGCATGCTCATTCCCCATTGATTGTTCATGAACCGATCCGAGCCATGGCATCGTCTCAGCATATTTTTGCTGCATTGTAGTCAAGATTGACCCGCTGATATCAAAAACCTGTCAATTTTTTACCCTGTTTCTGCTTATGGCGGAAGTCTGATGACAAAAATTTACACAAGGCGCCACAATGCGCAAAAAACGTGCGCGGCCCCTACTCCCGCAAAGCCAGCCAAGGTATACTGGATTGTTATCTTTTCTACTTTTATCAACGGATCTCGTGAAGCTGACAATGCAAAAATACGACATTAAGACCTTTCAGGGCATGATCCTGACGCTTCAGGACTACTGGGGCCAGCAAGGTTGTACTATCGTGCAGCCGCTGGATATGGAAGTGGGTGCGGGTACTTCGCATCCAATGACCTGTCTGCGCGCGTTGGGACCAGAGCCAATCGCCGCTGCCTATGTGCAGCCTTCCCGCCGCCCGACTGACGGCCGTTACGGGGAAAACCCGAACCGTCTGCAGCACTATTATCAGTTCCAGGTCATCATCAAACCTTCCCCGGACAACATTCAGGAGCTGTATCTTGGCTCTCTGGAAGCGCTGGGCGTTGATACGCAGGTTCACGACATTCGCTTTGTAGAAGACAACTGGGAAAACCCGACACTGGGTGCCTGGGGCCTGGGCTGGGAAGTCTGGCTGAACGGCATGGAAGTGACACAGTTTACTTACTTCCAGCAAGTGGGCGGCCTGGAATGTAAACCCGTCACTGGCGAGATCACTTATGGAATTGAACGTCTGGCGATGTACATCCAGGGTGTCGATTCCGTATACGATCTGGTCTGGACCGATGGCCCACTGGGCAAAGTGACTTACGGCGATATCTTCCATCAGAACGAAGTGGAACAGTCGACGTATAACTTTGAACACGCGGATGTCGATTTCCTGTTTACCTTCTTCGATCAGTGCGAGAAAGAATGTCAGTCGCTGCTGGCACTGGAACAGCCACTGCCACTGCCCGCTTACGAGCGTATTCTGAAAGCGGGCCACGCCTTCAACCTGCTTGATGCCCGCAAGGCAATCTCGGTAACCGAACGCCAGCGTTACATCCTGCGGATTCGTAACCTGACCAAGCAAGTGGCAGAAGCCTACTATGCCTCTCGCGAAGCCCTTGGCTTCCCGATGTGTAAAAAAGACAAGTAAGGATTTCGCATGGCTGAGAAAAATTTCCTGATTGAACTGGGCACCGAAGAGCTGCCGCCAAAAGCACTGCGAACCCTTGCGGAAGCTTTTGCCGAGAACTTTGCTGCCGAGCTGAACACGGCCGAGCTGGCATACCAGCGCATGGACTGGTACGCGGCCCCTCGCCGACTGGCACTGAAAGTGACCGCACTGGCTGAAGGCCAGGCCGACAAAGTTGTTGAAAAGCGCGGCCCTGCGATCAGTGTTGCCTTTGACGCCGACGGTAACCCGACCAAAGCAGCACAAGGCTGGGCGCGTGGCAACGGCATCACGGTTGAGCAGGCTGAGCGCCTGAAAACCGACAAAGGCGAATGGCTGCTGTTCAAAGAAGCGGTGAAAGGCAAACCTGCCACCGAACTGCTGTGTGAACTGGCTGCCACTGCGCTGGCAAAACTGCCGATCCCAAAACCAATGCGCTGGGGTGATTCAGATACGCAGTTTATCCGTCCGGTGAAAACCCTGGTGATGCTGCTGAATGACGAACTGATCCCAGGCACCATTCTTGGCGTTGAATCTGCCCGTACCATCCGCGGCCACCGCTTTATGGGTGAATCTGAATTCAGCATCGAGCATGCCGATCAGTACCCTGCGATTCTTGCAGAGCGCGGAAAAGTCATTGCCGACTACGAAACCAGGAAAGCACAAATCATCGCAGATGCCAAAGCAGCAGCGATTGCAGTCGGCGGTACAGCTGATCTGGAAGATGATCTGGTTGAAGAAGTCACTTCTCTGGTGGAATGGCCGGTTGTGATGACCGCTTCTTTCGAAGAAGAATTTCTGAACGTGCCCGCTGAAGCGCTGGTGTACACCATGAAAGGGGATCAGAAATACTTCCCGGTTTACGATGCGAACGGCAAACTGCTGCCGAAGTTCATCTTCGTGTCGAACATCATTTCAAAAGAGCCGCGCCACATCGTCGAAGGAAACGAAAAAGTTGTTCGCCCTCGCCTGGCTGACGCAGAGTTCTTCTTCAACACAGACCGCAAGCGCCCGCTGGTCGATCGTCTGCCAGAGCTGGACAATGTCCTGTTCCAGAAACAACTGGGGACTTTGCGTGATAAGACAGACCGCATCACTGCAATGTCCGGCTTTATTGCTCAGCACATTGGTGCCAACGTCGAGCATGCCGAACGTGCCGGTCTACTGTCCAAGTGTGACCTGATGACCTCCATGGTGTTCGAATTTACCGACACTCAGGGCGTGATGGGAATGCATTACGCGCGTCTGGACGGCGAACATGAAGATGTGGCCGTTGCCCTGAACGAACAGTACATGCCACGTTTTGCCGGGGATGCACTGCCAGGATCCGATGTGGCCGCTGCTGTCGCACTGGCTGACAAGATGGACACCCTGGTTGGTATTTTCGGTATTGGTCAGCATCCAAAAGGTGCCAATGACCCGTTTGCCCTGCGTCGTGCCGCATTGGGTGCACTGCGTATCATGGTTGAAAAAGGCTACGCGCTGGATCTGGTTGATCTGATCCGCAAGGCCAAAGAACTGTTTGGTCAGAAGCTGACAAACCACAACGTGGAAGCCGATGTCATTGACTTCATGCTGGGTCGTTTCCGTGCCTGGTATCAGGACGAAGGCCACAGTGTCGATGTGATTCAGGCCGTTCTGGCTCGTCGCCCAACCACTCCGTCTGATTTCGACAAACGTGTGAAAGCCGTCAGTCACTTCCGTTCGCTGGATGCTGCTGAATCACTGGCAGCAGCGAACAAGCGTGTCGGGAATATCCTGGCAAAATTTGAAGGTGAACTGTCTGCGTCAATCAACAGCAGCTTACTGGTTGAAGATGCCGAGAAAGCACTGGCGAACGATGTTGAAGCTGTGACTGCGAAGCTGGCCCCAGTGTTTGCAGCTGGTGATTATCAGCAGGCGCTGTCTGAACTGGCGACACTGCGTGACACCGTCGATGCCTTCTTCGATAACGTGATGGTGATGGCAGATGACGAAGCACTGAAAGTGAACCGTCTGACCATGCTGAACCAACTGCGCAATGAATTCCTGAAAGTGGCTGACATTTCAGTACTACAGAACTGATCCTGACCGCTTCCCGAATTTATCTCGCTCCAAAAGCAATGAAAATCCCTCGACAATGTTCGCGGGATTTTTTTATGCCGTCCTCAAAGAGCTGAGCATCCCCACGCCTTCAGGCAGATGTTCCACGTGAAACATGCCAGATACGCCACCCATCTAAATGACATATCCTCGATTTAATTTTCTGTATTGATCACTGCGCAACTGAAAGACAACTTACCAATCATGTTTCACGTGAAACATTTCACGACCACCGTCTTAGCAGATGATGGCACGCATTAGATGTCGATGTCTTCAAACCTCAGGGTACTGAACGACTCATGATCCCAACACCAACGTGACTCGGGACGGACACAAATGCCACCCACCCAATATTCTGGCAACCTGACTCTCGCCTTGCCAGAGAGCACCGAACGTCCGAACGTCGTGATCGAGATGTCATGATCCAGCCAGCTTTGATGAGGTTCAATCCCGGTCGCCGATATCAAAGGCGTCTCGCACACGAGCAAGGGTTTCAAGAGCACCCAAAACATCAAATCGCCAAGATACGGCAACGGTTCTTCAGACTGATACGACTGAAACCAATCCGACACCCAAAGCGGTCCAGACGCGTTTTCAAGTACACGCAACGCCAGCATTTGTGTCAGGCTGAGACCGGTCGAACCATGAGGTAATTCCTGCAAATGCCGGACTATCACAGCCGGCAGATTCGGAAACACGGTCATCGCATCCGACGTGCTTGCTGCGATTAAAGCTGCAGGTGAAGGCGAACAAAATGCCTGCCATATTTGTTGGGCGAACTTGAAATGTCCCGTGTCCAGACGCCGTCTTTGTTGCCATAAAGCCCGAAGTCCTTCCGCAGGCAACTGCCCCAGGCCAATGAATCGACTCCGCCCCGGATACTGGTTCACTTCAATCAGCTCAACCTCACGCGATGAAGCTGCGGGTTCATCCGCCAGAAAAGCCAGTAACCGAAACAGCATCAATTGGTCGTAATTATCGTGCTCGACCCAAAAGACCAAACGCTGAAACTTGTCGTCCAGCAGGGAATCCAACTGTTGCCGAGTTTGAGCAATCAGATGTTCTACCGAACGCTCGTCCCCGACTTCAGACAACAAAAACTGATGAATATAGGTTGCGCGCATGCGCTCAAACGCAAATCCAGCAGACAAAGGTCCCATACAATGAGGATCGATAAACGGCAGAAACTCGCCCTGAAAACCGGCCGTTTTTAAGAGCTGCTGAATGTCATGACCACAACGGATATGGAGGGTGAGCATCTCACGATCCAGAGACGAACTCCCCTGCGCGATCGCTTGTTTGTGCGCGTCGAGCGTTTGCAGATGATGCTTGAGTTTCGGCCAGCTTGGCATTCCCAAAGAACGTGCCAGAGCAAGCTGAACATCAGCAAGCCGGATCGTTTCGATGGTAATCTGTTGCGGCACCGGATGGTTCTTCTGCAGAAAACGACGCGCGGCTTCGTCACCTCGTCGCACGGCTTTGAGGGTTCGCTTCGCCTGAGATTTTAACTGCACCAGACTGAGGGAAAATGCATTGTCAGCTTTCATCATGTCACCATTCTCATGATTCTGGGCCCGCATCACAGAGAGAAGGTAGATGACAAACATCTCTGCTGCACATGGTGTGCAGCACATCAGATTACCCTGGATAACATCCTTTCCGCGAGCTGGTTGCTTGGGTCAAGCTGCACCAGACTACAACAGTCCAATCCATTTGCAAAGCAAAGCGCTCGGCTTGAACGCGACCTGCCCGCTCGTTTCTATTGACGCCAAAACAAAGTAAACCAGGAAGCGAAATACGAATTGGAGATCATCTAAACTTAATCATAAAGGACATGATTTCTTCTGTGTTTCACGTGAAACACACGTCGAACACATTGTTGACATCGCTCGAACAAAGTCACTTTCACTGTAAGTTTCATTGCTGTATGTTGTCTGGCTCACCCACAATAAAAATCACAACAGACGCACACTGAGGTCGAAGCAAGATGGAGTTTTCTACGTTCGGTAACAAGTTTGCCCGTTACTCGGGGATCACCCAGTTAATGGATGATTTGAATGATGGCCTGCGCAACCCAGATGCAATCATGCTGGGCGGCGGCAATCCGGCTCAAATTCCAGCCATGGTTGACTACTTTACCCAGCTCAATGCCAGCCTGAATGAAACCGGCGACCTCGCAGCCGCGATGACGAATTACGACGGTCCGCAAGGGAAAAATACTTTTATTCAGTCTCTGGCCGAGCTGCTCCGTAAACGATATGGCTGGGATATTTCAAGCAAGAACATCAGCCTGACCAACGGCAGTCAAAGCGCCTTCTTCAGCTTATTTAATTTGCTGGCCGGTGAATTTCCCGACGGCAGCCATAAAAAGATTCTGTTGCCCCTCGCCCCGGAGTATATCGGTTATGGTGATGCCGGCCTCAGCCCAGACATGTTCATTTCGTACAAGCCAGAAATAACCCTGCTGGACAATGGTCTGTTTAAATATAATGTCGACTTCAAAGCCCTGACCGTCGACGAGAATGTCGGCGCAATCTGCGCATCCCGCCCGACCAATCCAACCGGGAATGTGTTGACCGATGAAGAAGTCCGTCATCTGGATGCGCTTGCACAACAACACGGCATTCCACTGATCATCGACAATGCCTACGGGATGCCCTTCCCAGACATCATTTTTGAAGATGTCACCCCGTTTTGGAATGCCAACACCATCCTGTGCATGAGCCTGTCGAAACTGGGTTTGCCCGGGGTGCGTTGCGGGATTGTCATTGCCAGTGAAGAGATCACCACAGCACTGGCCAATATGAACGGCGTCCTGAGTCTGGCACCGGGCAGTGTCGGACCTGCAGTGGTCAACAAGATGATCGAAAAAGGCGAGCTGCTTCATTTAAGTGAAACAGTCATCAAACCTTTCTACTCTGCGAAATCCCAGCAAGCTGTACGTTGGCTTCAGGAAGCGATTCCGGATCCGCGCTTCCGGATTCACAAACCAGAAGGCGCCATGTTCCTTTGGCTGTGGCTAAAAGAGCTGCCGATCACCACCATGGAGCTCTATCAGCGCCTGAAAGCACGTGGCGTGCTGATTGTACCGGGTGAGTATTTCTTTATTGGTCTCGGTGAAGACTGGCCGCACGGCCATGAATGCCTGCGAATGAACTATGTGCAGGATGATGACAAGATGCAACGCGGGATCGCGATCATTGCCGAGGAAGTAGCAAAAGCTTACCAGCAAGGTTGAGTGTCTCACTGAACACGCGCGTCGAAAGACAACAAACAGGGCATTCACTGCCCTGTTTGTTCATCTGAGTCAGGCAAGCATCGTCTTCACACGGTGTTGTTGAGGCCGCAGAGAAATTCACTCAAACGATTGTCTTTGGACTCGAGTTGTAAACCATCGTGACAAACTGAGAGTCATCATCAACCAATTCAAATCCAAACCGCCGATACAAAGTACCGACAGGATTGCCCTGTAAATACATTAAGCGACAGGGTCTCTGGGTTGTATCAGACCACGCAATCACTGCGCCTAGCACCGCACTGCCAATCCCCCGCCCTTGCCATTGCGGAAACAGAAAGAAACGGCTGAAATAACTTTGCGGGAGATCGCGACTGTCTTGTTCGGTCTTCGAATGGCATTCCGGCGCAATCATTTCCAGCAACACACTGCCAATCGGGGTTCCGTCCATCAGAATCAACAAGGGTTTACAATCCTGCCACTCAGACAGATGCAGTTGGTACTGTAAGGTTTCATCCCATCCAAAAATCTGAGTGACAGCCTCTCGTTCTGCGGCTTTCTTTAATTCGAAAACAAAACGTTCATGGTGGTCTGCAGCCGTAACGAGGGACAATCCTGCAGGTGTATTCGCTGGCAACAACGGCTTCAGGCAGGCAGCACTGACACGCTGGCGCTTCGGGTTTAATTGTGGTTTGATTTCCTTCCCCACACTTTTCTTCCTTCAAATTAGATCATCGCCTGAAGAAGATAATCCAAACCAAAGCAGCACTAAAGTGTTGTTTCACGTGAAACCTTTATCGTGAGATCACACCTTTGTTTCACGTGAAACATAGATAGCTTCTCATTAGGTTGGCTCACATATAAAAAAGGCCAGCCCTCAGGCTGACCTTCCATACAATGTTGACGCAAGTCTTATTCAGCGGTGTGACTCACAACCGAGTCTTCTTGTCCCAACAGACGTTGTCCGTTAATCGCAATGCGACGCGGTTTCTCTTCTTCTGGGACTTCGTGTTCCAGCTCAATATGGAGTAAACCATTTTCCATCGCAGCACCAATCACTTTGACATGATCGGCCAGTTGGAATTTACGCTCAAAATCTCGCTCAGCAATACCCTGATACAGGTACTGGCGTTTTTCATCCTGCTCGGAAATGGCACGTTTCCCGGTGACAATCAGACGATTTTGATGTTGGCTGATTTCGAGCTGATCATCAGAGAATCCAGCAACCGCCATGGTGATCCGGTAGTGGTTCTCGTCTTGCTGTTCAATATTGTATGGGGGATATCCGCCATTGCTATTATTCAGGTTCTGTTCCATCTGATTAAACAGACGATCAAAACCAATGGCAGAACGATACAGGGGGGAAAAATCTAATGTACGCATCATCACTATCCTTCTCTGAAGCAATAATTGAATGGTTAAACAACTGAAGCGGGTTTTCCTCTTGGACAAACCGTCGAAGGCCCAACTCGCTGGCACCTCCTGCTTCACCCATAGATATAGGGGCATTCAAATCCGCTTCAAGGGGAAAGCTGAAAATTTTTTAAGGCATATTTTTCGCGAAAGGCATGTTGAATTGATCACTGTTCACAACATTCAACCCCACTCACGTCTTGACGTAGTCAATATCGCCGGGACGGTCTAAGTTAATTGAGGCAGATTGCGGAGAATCGAGAACACCACAACGAAGCAGCTCTTCGCCACTGTCAATTTGGTACTGAGCAGTCGTGCGCAGAAAGGAAACCACCAGCATGGATCACAAGGATATGGCAATGACAGCATCAAGTCAGGACACCCATCACGTCTTTAATCAGCCCGCGGCACTGGAACACTTCAATGCTTATGATACCAACGCCATCTTAAGAAACTGGGTCCGGCAATTTGAAGGCGCTTGGGCTGAGTCGCAGTTGTCTGCTTTTGGTCATCACGTCGGTCACACATTACTGGAGGCGGGTTTTCTCGCCAACAAACACTCGCCCGAGTTCCAGCCGCATGACAGATTTGGCTATCGAATCGATCAGGTGGATTATCATCCGGCATATCACCAGCTGATGCGACATGCCATCGAGGCCGGACACACCAGCCTGCCCTGGACAATGCCCCGGCCGGGTGCCCACGTTGCCCGCGCCGCCATGGCTTTCTTGCATACTCAGGCCGATCCAGGCTCAGGCTGTCCGTTAACCATGACTTTTGCCAGTGTTCCGGCAATCAAACATCAGCCGGATCTGGCGGAACAATGGCTGCCGAAAATTACCGCGACACACTATGACGGCAGCAATCGTCCCTATTTCGAAAAACAGGGGGTGACCATTGGCATGGCGATGACCGAGAAACAAGGCGGCTCCGATGTGCGGGCGAATACCACTCTGGCAACGCCGGTTCACGCAGCTGGTCCGGGAAAAAACTACCGCCTGACAGGACACAAATGGTTCTGCTCTGCTCCCATGTGCGATGCTTTTCTGGTACTGGCAAAAACAGGCGAACAACTCTCCTGTTTTCTGGTGCCACGCTGGCGGGAAGACGGCAGTAAGAACCCGATGCACATCCAGCGACTGAAAAACAAACTCGGGAACCGCTCAAATGCCAGTGCTGAGATTGAATTTCGTGGTGCCCATGGCTGGCTGCTGGGCGAAGAAGGCCGGGGGATCCGGACGATTATCGACATGGTTGCCCTCACCCGCTATGACTGCATGATTGGCTCCAGCGCCTTGATGGCACAAGCAGCCCGGGAAGCCATCTGGCATACTTCGGGCCGACATGTGTTTGGTAAAAATCTGCATGATCAGCCTCTGATGCGAAACGTCCTGGCCGATTTAGCTTTGGAAGCAGAAGCCGCGCTGGCTGTCACCCTGCGGATTGCCCATGCTCTGGATCAGCAGGAAAATCCCAAGGAAGATGCACTGGTGCGCAGTGCCACGGGGATCGGAAAATACTGGATCTGCAAACGTGCCATCCAGCACAGCGCTGAAGCCATGGAATGTATTGGCGGTGTAGGTTATGTCGATGAGAATGTCGCCAGCCGCTTATACCGGGAAGCGCCCGTCAACTCGATCTGGGAAGGTTCAGGAAATGTCCAGTGCCTGGATTTACTGCGGGTGCTGCAGCGTGAGCCGGAAACGTTGAATGCCTTATTTAGTGAATTCGAATCTGCGAAAGGACTGCATCCACTGTTTGATCAACAACTGGCAAGACTCAAACAGGAATTCGCCGATCAGCATCAAATCGAATTTCGTGCCAGAAGTATCATGGAGCACCTGGCCTTGCTCTGGCAAAGTGCCACCCTGCTGGTTTATGGCGACCCTCAGATCGCACAGGCCTTTGTGCGAGCCAGACTGTCAGAGCACAGCAGCTATCAGTTTGGCACGCTGCCGGCAGACATCGACACACAATCCATCATTGCTCGTGCCCTACCCAACCTGCCACAGCAATCGCCAGTACGTCACAGGTAGCCGCATAAACAACGCCATAAAAAAAACGCCGCTGTTCAGCGGCGTTTTCAGGTGAATCAGAACGGTTAAACATCCAGATTCGCGTTCAATGCATTTTCTTCAATGAACTGACGACGCGGTTCAACATGGTCACCCATCAGTGTGGTAAACAACTCATCCGCTGCGACCGCGTCATTGATGGTTACCTGCATCATCCGGCGTGATTCAGGATCCATCGTGGTTTCCCACAACTGATCCGGGTTCATCTCACCCAAACCTTTGTAGCGCTGACGGCTCAGACCACGGCTGGAATCTTTGATCAGCCACTCCAGTGCTTCATTGAAACTGGAGACCGGTTGTTTACGCTCGCCACGTTGAACAAAGGCCGATTCTTCAAGCAGACCACACAATGCTTCCGACAAATCAGCCAGTTTGCCGTACTCTTTCGAATGCAGCAGATCGTAACTGAGCGGATACTGGTAATCGACACCGTGCGTTCGAACCACAATCTTCGGCAACCAGACATTGTGTTCTTCGTCCTGGAACACCTCATAGCCGTAATGACTTTCGCCGGTTTGCTTCTCGTTCAGCGCATCCACAACAGCTTTCACCCAGGCTTCCACCTGCGCCTGATCAACCAGTTTCTCGTCACTCAGACGCGGCTGATAGGTCAGTTCGTTCAGCAGCAGTGTCGGGTAACGACGGCTCATGCGCTCAACCAGCTTCACCACACCGTTGTACTGCTTCACCAGCGTTTCCAGCGCCATCCCGGAAATTGCCGGCGCCGTTTCACTGGTAAACAAAGATGCATTTTCCAGAGCCAGCGCAATCTGGAACTGGCTCATGTCTTCATCGTCTTTGATGTACTGCTCTTGCTTTCCTTTCTTCACTTTATACAGCGGCGGCTGAGCAATGAAGATATGGCCACGCTCGATCAGTTCCGGCATCTGACGGTAGAAGAACGTCAGCAGCAGCGTTCGGATGTGCGAACCATCGACGTCGGCATCCGTCATAATAATGATGCTGTGATAACGCAGTTTGTCCGGGTTGTACTCATCCCGGCCGATGCCACAACCCATCGCAGTGATCAGCGTTGCGACTTCCTGAGAAGACAGCATTTTGTCGAAACGGGCTTTTTCAACGTTCAGGATCTTACCTTTCAGCGGCAGAATCGCCTGATTCTTCCGGTTACGGCCCTGCTTGGCTGAACCGCCTGCAGAGTCACCCTCCACAATATAGAGTTCAGACAGCGCCGGATCTTTTTCCTGACAGTCGGCCAGTTTGCCCGGCAGGCCAGCCAGATCCAGTGCGCCTTTGCGGCGGGTCATTTCGCGGGCACGACGTGCCGCTTCACGGGCACGGGAAGCATCGATAATCTTGCCGCAGACAATCTTGGCATCGGTTGGGTTTTCCAGCAGGTATTCACTCAGCTTCTCACCCATGGCCGACTCAACCGCCGGTTTCACTTCGCTCGACACCAGCTTATCTTTGGTCTGGCTGGAGAATTTAGGATCCGGCACTTTTACCGAAACCACAGCGGTCAGACCTTCACGGGCATCGTCACCTGAGGTCGCCACTTTGGCTTTCTTGGTATAGCCCTCGGCATCCATGAAATTGTTCAGGGTACGGGTCAGTGCACCGCGGAAACCGGCCAGGTGACTACCACCATCGCGTTGCGGAATGTTGTTGGTGAAACAGTAAATGTTTTCCTGGAAGCTGTCGTTCCACTGCATCGCAACTTCAACGGAAATACCGTCTTCACGTTCAAACGCAAAGTGAAACGCTTTCGGGTGAATTGGGGTTTTGTTCCGGTTCAGGTGCTCAACGAACGCACGGATCCCGCCTTCATACTTGAAGTGATCCTGCTTGTTATCGCGCTCATCAATCAGCTTAATCGACACACCAGAGTTCAAAAACGACAGCTCGCGCAGACGTTTGGCCAGAATCTCGTAATGGAAGGTGGTGTCCGTGAAAATCGTATCACTTGGCCAGAAACGGATCCGGGTCCCGGTCCGGTCTGAATCGCCAATCACACCCAGAGGTGCCTGCGGCTCACCCAGATGATAAATCTGCTGGTGGATATTGCCATGACGGTGAATGGTCAGTTCCAGCTTGTCAGACAATGCGTTGACCACCGAAACACCCACACCGTGCAGACCACCGGAAACTTTATAGGAGTTATCGTCAAACTTACCGCCGGCGTGCAGGACAGTCATAATAACTTCCGCAGCCGACACCCCTTCTTCCGGGTGCATATCGGTTGGAATACCACGACCGTCATCGCTGACAGAAACTGAACCGTCTTCGTGGATTGTCACCACGATATCTTCACAGTGACCAGCAAGAGCCTCATCGATGGAGTTATCGACGACCTCAAAAACCATGTGGTGCAAACCTGTACCGTCATCCGTATCGCCGATGTACATCCCCGGACGCTTACGTACCGCATCAAGACCCTTTAATACCTTGATACTTGATGAATCGTAATTGTTGGACATTGAGTTACTCTCGCTTAATTTATCCTGCGGTTATTTTACCCTGTTCGACATGAAACATCTTGCCCTTTTCGTCCTTCATGTCACCCAGTTGCTCCTCGCTGATGGCACTGATGACCACCTGAGCCTGCGTATCGTGTAATCCTTTCGCCAGCAAAGCCCGCTTCCCGCTGTCGAGCTCAGAAGCAAAGTCATCGATCAGGTAAAGGCATTGCTTGCCGGTTGCCTGTCGCAACTGTTGCCCCTGCGCTAACCGAAGGGCACACATCAGTAATTTCAGCTGCCCCCGGGACAGTACATCATCCACGGGCATCGCCGACACCTTCAGGCGGAGATCGGCTTTATGGGGACCACTGACGGTATACCCCAGCTGGAGATCCCGCTCGAAGTTCGCCGCCAGTAATTCCTGATAAGGCGTGGACTTCTCCCAGCCCCGGTAATAACCCAGCTGGATGTCATACTCCGGCAGAAAATCTGCACAGAATGCGGCTGCCTGCTCCCGCAGCGCCGCAACATAATCAGATCGCCAACCGTCAATGGTTTCTGCCAGCAGAGACAGTTCCTGATCCCAGTAGCTAAGTTCCCGGTAACTGCGGGCAGTTTTCAGTAAGGCGTTGCGCTGCTTGGTTAACCGCTTCACGCGGCTCCAGGCTTGATAGAAGCGGGGTTCCACGTGAAACACGCCCCAATCGATAAATGCGCGGCGAAATTTCGGACCGCCCACCATCAGATCAAAACCTTCCGGCGTGATCAACTGCAGCGGCAGAATCTGCGCCAGTTGTGCCACTTTCTGGCCAGCCTGGCCGGCTATTTTAACCTGTGTCGTCCCGTCCCGCTGCTTTTGAATGCCCAGCGGTCGCTCCAGATCACTCTCTGTCCGGACACGGCCATGCAACACCAGTTCATCCTGACCATGTCGGATAATCCGGCTGGTCAGGTGACTGCGAAAGGAGCGGCCATGGCCAAGGAAGTAAATGGCTTCAAGCAAACTGGTTTTCCCGCTGCCATTGGCACCGACCAGAAAGTTAAAGCCATCGGACAAGGTGAGATCACAGGCTTCAAGATTACGAAAATCTTTGACTATAAATCGCGTCAGCGCCATGGGTTACAGCCGGATCGGCATCACCACGTACACGGCATCACTGTCCGCGACATCTTCAATCAGGGTGCTGGCCGTGGCGTCTGTCATCGAAATCCGGACCTGATCGCACTTGAGCGTATTCAACACATCCAGGATGTAGCTGACATTGAAGCCAATCTCCAGTTCATCGCCCTGAAAATCAACATCCAGCACTTCTTCTGCTTCTTCCTGTTCCGGGTTATTCGCGGTGATTCGCATCTCGTTGTTTGCAAGATTGACCCGAACTCCGCGGAATTTCTCGTTCGACAGAATAGCCGCACGGGAAAACGCCTGACGCAGTTCATCGCAGCCAGCTTGCAGGAACTTACTGCTGTTTTGCGGCAAGACCCTGCGATAATCCGGGAAGCGACCATCCACCAGCTTGGAGGTAAAGATGAAGTTGTTGACCACCGCGCGCAGGTTAGACTGGCCAATCTGCAGCACGACCTCGGCATCCGGAGTATCGAGCAGGCGAACCAGCTCCATCACCCCTTTACGAGGCAGAATTATTTGTTTGCCAGGCAGTTCACTTTCGGTATCCACCGTGCAGACCGCCATCCGGTGACCGTCGGTTGCCACCGACCGCAGCTGTTTGCCGTCGGTTTCCAGCAGCATACCGTTCAGGTAGTAACGCACATCCTGATGGGCCATAGAAAACTGAGTGCTTTCGATCAACTGACGAACCTGCCCCTGCGCCAGATGCAGTTCGACTTCGCTTTGCCAGTCTTCTATGTTCGGAAAATCATTAGCCGGCAAGGTTGTCAGTGAGTAACGACTCCGGCCAGAGCGCAGTAATAACCGGTCGCCCTGTAATTCAATCTTCAACTGAGCACTGTCGGGTAAGCCACGACAGATATCGAGAAACTTCCGCGCTGGAACCGTCACCGCACCCGGTTCCCATTCGCCGTCGAGCACCAGTTTAGCCACCAGCTCGACTTCAAGATCCGTTGCGGTCAGCGACAATGCACCCGCGTCAACTTTGAGCAGCAGGTTACCCAGAATCGGCAGCGCCGGACGACCGCCCAGCGCACCATTGACCTGCTGCAGCGGCTTAATGAGATGTTCTCGTTCAACGGTAAATTTCATATTAAGACGACAGTGTCCTGATCAGGTTAGAGTAATCTTCTTTAATATCATGGCTTTCTTCACGCAACTGCTCAATCTTACGGCAGGCGTGCAGCACTGTGGTGTGGTCGCGTCCACCAAACGCATCGCCGATTTCCGGCAGACTGTGGTTGGTCAGCTCTTTCGCCAATGCCATCGCCATCTGGCGTGGGCGAGCAACAGAGCGGGAGCGACGCTTGGACAGCATATCAGCCATCTTGATTTTATAGTACTCAGCCACTGTCTTTTGAATGTTATCAATGGTGACCAGCTTTTCCTGTAAGGCCAGCAAATCGCGCAGCGCTTCGCGGACAAAGTCGATGGTAATAGCACGACCGGTAAAGTTCGCGTTCGCGATCACCCGGTTCAGCGCCCCTTCCAGTTCCCGCACATTCGAACGCAGGCGCTTGGCAATAAAGAAGGCCACTTCGTCGGCCAGACGAATATTGTGGTCCTCTGCCTTTTTCATCAGGATCGCAACCCGGGTTTCCAGCTCCGGCGGCTCAATTGCTACCGTCAGTCCCCAGCCGAAGCGGGACTTCAGACGATCCTCCACCCCACTGATTTCACGGGGATAGCGATCCGAGGTGAGGATGATTTGCTGGTTGCCTTCAAGCAGCGCATTAAAGGTATGGAAAAACTCTTCCTGAGAGCGCTCTTTGTTGGCAAAGAACTGAATGTCATCGATCAGCAGCGCATCGACGCTGCGGTAATAACGTTTGAATTCTTCAATGGCGTTGTTCTGCAGGGCTTTCACCATGTCCTGCACGAAGCGCTCGGAATGCATGTAAACCACTTTGGCATTGGGTTTACGATCCGCAATCGCATTCCCGACCGCATGCAGCAAGTGCGTTTTACCCAAACCCGTGCCGCCATACAAAAACAGCGGGTTATACGCTGCACCCGGGTTATCCGCCACCTGGCGGCAGGCTGCGAGACCCAGCTGGTTCGATTTACCCTCAACGAAGTTGTTGAAGTTATGTTTGGGATTCACATTCGATCGATACCCTTTTGCCGATTCAGGCTGTACCGGTGACGGTGCAGGCTCCCAGGTCGGGGACGGCGGATCGATTCGGTCGTCTGCTGCAACCGTGGCCACGGCCGCGGTTGGCTGAGGCGGCGGTACGGTCACCGGCTTGCTGCCCACTTCAAAGCGCAGCATCGGCGCATCGGCGCCGCAAAATTCGTTCAGCAGTCGATTGATACTGTTGAGGTACTTGTCCCGCACCCAGTCCAGCACAAAACGGTTCGGGGCGAACAAGGTCAAGGTGTTGTCGTTTAACTCGGCCTGTAGCGGACGAACCCACATGCTGAATTCCGTGGCAGGGAGTTCTTCCTGAAGGCGTTGAAGGCACTGCAGCCAAAGCGAAGATGACAAGTTCGACTCCACATTGAATAACGAAAAAACGAAAAGGGACGCAATTTTATACCTGCTGGCGAAGGATCTCCAGCAAAGAGATCCCAGATCCAGTGAATAAGATCGAAGTTATTCACACAGATCCCACAAGCGTGGGCCAGATCAACACAGTTTAGCCGACCCTTACTCACAGTTGTTTACACAAAGTACAGGATCCTGGGCTTGAGGCTGAGTGAATTTTCACCACACCTGAAACTCACACTCTATAGTTATTACAAATAACTTTTGGTTATTTAAGCATTGTTCTTACTGACAAGTAGGATGATATGAATAACCCGATAAAAACAGCATCATCCGAGGAGTAGACAGATGAAACACTGGGTCAAAGCATCTTTTACCGCACTGGCACTGGGCCTGACTGTCAGCCAGGCAGCATTTGCTGCCACAGACGTGAAAGTCGGCATGTCCGGCCGCTACTTCCCGTTCACCTTCGTGAAGCAGGATGAACTGCAGGGCTTCGAAGTCGATCTGTGGAACGAAATTGGCAAACGCAACGACTATCAAGTGGAGTTTGTCACCGCAAACTTCTCCGGTCTGTTCGGTCTGCTGGAAACCGGTCGCATTGACACCATTTCCAACCAGATCACCATTACCAGTGAGCGAAAAGCCAAGTACCTGTTCAGCGATGCCTATGTCATTGACGGCGCGCAGCTGGTAGTGCGTAAAGGCAATGACGCAATCAAGAGTACGGCCGACCTGAACGGCAAAACCGTTGGTGTGAACCTGGGCTCAAACTACGAGCAATTACTGCGCGGGCTGGACAATGCGGAGCAAATCACCATCAAAACCTACGACACCGGCATTGAGCACGATGTTGCTCTGGGCCGCACCGATGCCTTCGTCATGGATCGCCTGTCTTCTGTGGAGCTGATCAAAAAAGCAGGTCTGCCACTGGAACTGGCTGGCTCTACGTTCGAAACGATTGAAAATGCCTGGCCATTCCTGAACAACGAAAAAGGCCAGAAGCTGCGTGATGAAGTCAACACAGCGCTGAACGCCATGCGTGAGGACGGCACACTGACCCAAATCTCACAAAAATGGTTCGATGCTGACATTACCCGCTAAATTCTGACAAGAAACCCTGCCATTTCAGGTCACCATCCTTATACTACCAGTAATCTCAAGACTCACCTTTCCGGTGGGTCTTGTCACTTTTGTTATTCATACGCCACGGAACACATATCCCTATGGGCTTCGATTTTGATTACATGCTGTCGCTCATGCCGATTCTGCTCAAATATCTGGGTACGACCATGGGCATGGCTGTCTGGGGACTGATCTTTGCGCTGATCATTGCGGTCTCTCTCGCACTGGTTCGGGTTTATCGCGTGCCGGTGCTGGATCAGATCAGTCAGGTTTATATCAGCTTCTTTCGCGGCACACCGCTGCTGGTGCAACTGTTTCTGCTGTACTACGGGCTGCCTCAGGTCATGCCTGTGCTGGTTGGGCTGGATGCCTTCAGTGCTGCGGTCATCGGCCTGAGCCTGCATTTTGCTGCCTACATGGCTGAAAGTATCCGGGCCGCAATCATCGGCGTCGATCACAGCCAGCGTGAAGCCAGCCTGTCGATTGGTATGACTGAAATGCAGGCCATGCGCCGCATTATTCTGCCGCAGGCAACCCGGGTCGCGCTGCCTTCGCTGATGAACTATTTTATCGACATGATCAAATCCACCTCGCTGGCCTTTACGCTGGGCGTGGCCGAGATTATGGCCAAAGCTCAGATGGAAGCCTCTTCCAGCTTCAAGTTTTTTGAAGCCTTCCTGGCCGTGGCCCTGATTTACTGGGGTATCGTGGTGATCCTGACCCGCATTCAGAACTGGGCAGAAGTGAAACTCAACAGGGCGTATGTACGATGATTCAGTTACATAACTTCAGCAAGCGCTTCGGTGAAAACACCGTCTTCTCCGGCATTGATCTGGCCATCGAGCAAGGTGAGATCGTCGTTATCATCGGCCCGTCCGGCACCGGCAAGTCCACCCTGCTGCGCTGCATCAACTTTCTGGAAAAAGCCAACAGCGGTCACCTGACCATCGACAATATCCATGTCGAAGCACCGGTCGCGACCGCCAAAGACATTCTGGCGATCCGCCGTAAAACCGGCTTCGTGTTTCAGAACTACGCCTTATTTGCGCATCTGACCGCCCGTCAGAACATTGCCGAAGGCCTGATCACCGTCAAAGGCTGGAAAAAGCAGGACGCCGACGACAAGGCACAGCAAATCCTGGATGACATCGGCCTGGGGGATAAAGGAGACAGCTATCCGGCAGCGCTGTCCGGCGGCCAGCAGCAACGGGTCGGCATTGGCCGGGCCATGGCACTCAACGCTGAGTTACTGCTGTTCGATGAGCCCACCTCAGCGCTGGATCCGGAATGGGTTGGCGAAGTGCTGAATCTGATGAAAATGCTGGCCACTCGCAATCAAACCATGCTGGTGGTCACGCACGAAATGCAGTTTGCCCGCGAAGTGGCGGATCGCGTGATCTTTATGGCGGACGGCATGTTTGTTGAGCAAGGATCACCGCAGGAAATCTTCTCCAATCCACAGGATCCGCGACTGAAGAAATTCCTGCGCCAGGTGGGGATCCAATCAGGATCCTTGCACTTAGATAAACACCCAGTATAATTCAGCGCCCGGGTTTGGCTGTGAAAAACAGGCGAAAAACCGGGTCTGAAAAGGTGGCGAAATATTGACTCGAAGCGGGTCAGTGATTACAATTCCGCCTCTTTGTGGACTTGAAGGGTTATTGATAACCCGTTTGGCGTCTCGCAAGAGAGACCAAAGCACACAAAAACTTAAAACTGATCAGTAATTTTAAGGTAAAACCATGAAACGCACTTTTCAACCTTCAGTTCTAAAGCGCAAGCGTACTCACGGCTTCCGTGCACGCATGGCAACGAAGAACGGTCGCGCTGTAATCAACGCACGTCGTGCGAAAGGCCGTAAGCGTCTGTCTAAGTAATCACCACGATTATTTTGAATAAGTACGCTTTTTCTCGGGAGTTACGTCTGTTAACTCCCGAAGATTACAAACACGTCTTCCAGCAAGCGCACAGTGCTGGCTCTCCTCACTTAACCATTCTGGCCCGAAAAAACACCCAGAACCATCCAAGGCTCGGGTTGGCAGTCCCCAAAAAACAAATCAAAACCGCTGTAGGCCGAAATCGTTTTAAGCGTCTGGCACGGGAACGTTTCCGTCTCAAACAACACGATTTACCTGCAAAGGACTTTGTGGTGATCGCCAAAAAAAGTGCCGGTGAACTGAGCAACGCCGAACTGTGTCAGTTGCTAGATAAGCTATGGCATCGCCTGTCTCGCCCTTCGCGTGGCTAGTCGTCGGACTGGTCCGCTTTTACCAACTGGCAATCAGCCCGCTGATCGGGCCACGTTGTCGTTTCACCCCCACCTGCTCCCAATACGCGATCGAAGCGGTAAAAACCCATGGAGCAATAAAAGGTTGTTGGTTCGCGGCGAAACGTCTATTAAGATGTCACCCTTTGACTCACGGTGGTTACGACCCCGTTCCGCCAACCCAGGATAACGACAGAGAACATTAACGATGGATTCCCAACGCAATATTCTGTTAATTGCCCTGCTGTTTGTATCTTTCCTGCTGTTTCAGCAGTGGAATGCCGACAACAGCCCGCAAACTCAGAACCAGACAGCTGCGCAAAGCGCGACGACTCAGGGCGATGTACCGTCACATGCCAGTGACAGTGCGACGATTCCGGGGCCAAGCAATTCCGACAAGCTGATCCACATCCGCACCGATGTGCTGGATCTGACTGTTGATACCCTGGGTGGTGATATTGTTGAAGCCAAACTGCTGGCTTATGACAACGAACTGGACTCAGCTGATCCGTTCGTTCTGCTGAAAAATGACCCGGCGCACCAGTATACGGCGCAATCAGGTCTGATCGGTCCAAACGGTATCGACTCCACCGCTGGCCGTGCCCAGCTGCACGCTGATCAAAAAGAATATGTCCTGGCCGAAGGTCAGAACGAATTGCGTGTCCCGCTGACATACAGCAAAGACGGCATCGAATATACCAAGACTTTCCTGCTTCAGCGCGATAGCTATGCGCTGGAAGTGTCTTACACCATCGACAACAAATCTGACAAACCAGCAACCGTACAAATGTATGCGCAGCTGAAGCAGACACTGATGGATGACGGTGGCAGCCTGACCATGCCGACCTATCGTGGCGGCGCATTCTCTGCCGACGAAGAAAAATACAAGAAGTACAGCTTTGATGACATGGCAGACAAGAACCTGAACCTGTCCATGAAAGAAGGCTGGGCTGCAATGATGCAGCACTACTTCGTGACCGCCTGGATCCCGACACCGCTTCCCAAATCGACAGATCAGAGCGTTCAAGGCCCAACTCACAACCTGTTCTCACGTACCGGTCAGGGACAAGGCTACATTGGCGTGCGAATGCCAAGTGAAACTGTAGCACCGGGCGCAGGCGTGATGACCACCGCGAAACTGTGGATCGGTCCGAAACTGCAAGACAAACTGGAAGCCACCGCAGACAACCTGGATCTGACCGCCGACTACGGCTGGTTGTGGTTCATCGCGAGCCCGCTGCACAAGCTGCTGTCTCTGATCCACGGCTTTGTGGGCAACTGGGGTATCGCCATCATCATCCTGACCTTCATTGTTCGTGGTGTGATGTTCCCGCTGACCAAAGCACAGTACACCTCTATGGCAAAAATGCGCATGCTGCAACCTAAGCTGCAGGCAATGCGTGAACGTTTCGGCGAAGACCGTCAGCGCATGAGCCAGGAAATGATGGAGCTGTACAAGAAAGAGAAAGTCAACCCGCTGGGTGGCTGTCTGCCACTGCTGCTGCAGATGCCGATTTTCATCGCTCTGTACTGGGCGCTGATGGAATCAGTCGAGCTGCGTCACGCACCTTTCTTCGGCTGGATCCACGACCTGTCCGCACAAGACCCGTACTACGTCCTGCCGATTCTGATGGGTGTGACCATGTTCCTGATTCAGAAGATGAGTCCGACCACAGTGACGGATCCGATGCAGCAGAAGATCATGACCTTCATGCCTGTGCTGTTCACCGGTTTCTTCCTGTTCTTCCCATCCGGTCTGGTACTGTACTGGCTGGTATCGAACATCGTGACGCTGATTCAGCAGTCCATCATCTTCAAGCAACTAGAGAAGAAAGGCCTGCACAGCAAGTAAGCCTGCTTCCTGAAGATGAGACCAAGGCGGCCAACCGGGCCGCCTTTTTATTTCCTGCGCCATCGCCGGCTCACAGAGTTGGCTATCCTGTAAACACTGATTACAATGGCGCCCACGCCAACTGACGAAGCATTCATGATGACACAGACGACCGACACGATTGTTGCTCAGGCCACCCCACCGGGACGGGGCGGGGTCGGCATTATCCGCGTTTCCGGCCCGCTGGCGGGCCAGGTGGCAGAAGCCGTCACCGGACGCTCACTCAAGCCCCGTTACGCAGAGTATCTGCCGTTCCGCGCCGCAGACGGAACCGCGCTGGATCAGGGCATCGCCCTGTACTTCCCCAACCCGAATTCTTTTACCGGGGAGGACGTGCTGGAACTGCAGGGCCACGGCGGTCCGGTCCTGATGGACATGCTAATCAAGCGCATCCTGCTCATCGACGGCGTTCGTCCGGCCCGGCCGGGTGAGTTCTCTGAGCGCGCTTTCATGAACGACAAACTGGATCTGGCACAAGCCGAAGCCATTGCCGATCTGATTGACGCCAGCAGCGAGGAAGCCGCCAAGAGTGCATTTCAGTCGCTGCAGGGGGCTTTTTCAAACCGGGTCAATGATCTGGTTGAAGCCCTGATCCGTCTTCGTATTTACGTGGAAGCGGCCATTGACTTTCCGGAAGAAGAAATCGACTTCCTCAGTGACGGCAAAGTCAGCGCTGATCTAGATGCGGTGATGACACAGCTCGACGCCGTGCGCCGCGAAGCCAATCAGGGCGCGATTATGCGCGAAGGCATGAAAGTCGTGATCGCCGGGCGGCCGAACGCTGGCAAATCCAGCCTGCTCAATGCCCTGTCCGGCAAAGACAGCGCCATTGTCACCGACATTGCCGGCACCACCCGTGATGTCCTACGTGAGCACATCCACATAGATGGCATGCCACTGCACATCATCGACACCGCCGGACTTCGGGACGCCAGCGACGAAGTCGAGCGCATCGGCATTGAGCGGGCCTGGGATGAAATCCAGCAGGCAGACCGCGTGCTGTTTATGGTCGATGCCACCACCACGGATGCGACCAATCCGGCAGAGATCTGGCCCGATTTTATCGAGCGCCTGCCCGACAGCATGGGTCTGACGGTGATCCGCAACAAAGTGGAGCTGACCGGTGAAACCGCCGGGATCTGCCATGTCAGCCAGCCCACCCTGATCCGCCTGTCAGCCCGGACCGGAGATGGCGTGGAAGACCTGCGCGAACACCTCAAAGCCTGCATGGGCTTCGCCGGAACCACGGAGGGCGGCTTCATGGCCCGCCGTCGCCATCTGGATGCACTGGAACGCGCTGCGACGCACCTTGACACCGGCAAGGCACAGCTGGAAGGTTACATGGCGGGCGAAATCCTGGCTGAGGAACTACGTCTGGCTCAGCAGCACCTGAGCGAAATCACCGGGGAATTTACCTCCGATGATTTGCTGGGCCGCATCTTTACTTCCTTTTGCATCGGGAAGTAATTCTTATCGCGCATACCTCCTAACCCTCGTTCTGTGAACGAAGATTAGGAGGTCACACAACTCATAGTTAAATGAGCAGGTTTATCAAAGCTATAAGCGTTGTTATATTGAATCAAATAACTTCAAGGTTAGTACTATGATTGAACATTTCGCAATTCATAACAGCGGGCCAATAAAGGAAGCCAAAGGCAAAAATTTAGGCAAACTCAATGTCATAATTGGCACCAATGGCTGCGGTAAAACCTGGTTATTAAAATCACTTTATTGTGTCATGCGTGCTCAGGAAGAATTTGGACGAGGCCAGGACAATCGAGAATTTCATGATGTATTGAGCGATAAACTGTACTGGACTTTCCAAAGTCAGCCTCTTGGTGATCTAGTCAAAAGAGGCAAAGGGAACCGACTCGAAGTCAGCGCAACCATGTCAGATCAATCATCACTTTCTTTTAGTTTTGGACAGGATACGAGCAAACTCGTCAGGCCCAGTATGAATACCCTTCCGGTTCGAGAGGACAACTCTGTTTTCTTACCCCCAAAAGAAGTGCTGTCTCTGTGGAATGTCATCTTACGCAGTTCCCTGCAAAACAGAGAGTTTGGCTATGATGCAACTTATTCAGATCTCATCCTCGCCTTACAGAACCAACCTCAGCGCGGCCGAAACTATGATAGTTTTTCGAAGTCGCGTAAACAGCTTGAAGACATGTTTCAGGGAAAAGTCGTTTTTGAGGATCAACAATGGGTGTATAAACAAAAAAACTCAAAATTCTCGATTCATAGTACGGCAGAAGGGATCAAAAAGATCGCGATTCTGGATACATTACTTGGTAACCGCTTCCTGACCCCTGGCTCAGTGATCTTTATTGATGAACCTGAATCAGCTTTGCACCCGACAGCCATTATCAAACTCTTAGATATTCTGCACATGCTGACTGAACAAGGAATGCAGATATTTATGGCAACGCATTCCTACTATGTCATCAAGAAACTGCTGTTAATTGCCAGAAAACATGAACTTCCCTTGCCGTGCTTTATCGCCGATGAGGACGGATTGTGGCACCAAAGCTGCTTACTCAGAGATGGTCTACCCGACACAGAAATTATTAATGAATCGATTCGCCTTTTTGAACAAGAGTTTGAAGGTATTTCATGATTACCATCGTTGAGTCTGGTGTCCATTTTGGTCCCTTCAATCCCAGTCAAATCTATCAAGTAGAAAAGTCTGCAACCATTCAAGGCATATCAGGAATTAAAGCTTGTGAGTTTATCTGGTGGACAAACGAGCAAAAACTGATTCTTGTTGAAGCGAAAGCATCAGTTCCAAGCAGCACAAAAAATATCGACCGATTTAATGAATACTTTCATGAAATTTTCGAGAAATTCGACAACTCGCTGCAAGCATTACTCACTGGCTCCACAGGGCACTCAGTCCATGTTCGGGATGAATTAAGCGCAGATATCCGCGCCATGAACTGGCGAACCAGTAAAATTACTTTCTACCTGGTCATCCCGGAAGCTCCCAAAGCATATTTACCTGACTTAACGGATAAGCTAAAGCAGGTCCTCTATCGTCAATGTAAGCTTTGGCGTGCCAATGCAATGGTGATTAATAAAGAAATGGCACAACAAATTGGGTTAATTCAACACGATTAAAGCCCCGCCAATGAGCGGGGCTTTCGCGTTTAAGCGGGCACCACAGCAACCGAGATCGCAATCTCACCATGCTCGGTCGAGAACACCTGCCCCTTGCCTGATGCACTGTCCGTGAACGGTTGTACCTCCAGCGCAACCGCCAGCGTTTCCTCCATCAGATACGCCTGATGCCGGGTCACCCAGTCCGCTATCGTCACCGGGGCCTGCAGGTCGATCCGGATCCGGTCACTGACCGCAAATCCATTGTCCTTACGGAGCTTCTGGATCCGGCTGATCACCTCCCGGACAGCCCCTTCCCCGATCAGCGCATCCGTGAGCTCCGGATCCACATCCAGCGAGATAAACCGGTTCGACACGGCATGAGTGCCTGTTTTCGCCTGACGGTAAAGCACAATATCTTCATCGCTGAACACTTCCCCGTCGAGTGTCAGCTGGCCTTGCGTTTGCAAATCCATCAGCTGGGCTTCCGTCAGGGACTGGATCAGGGCTGAGTAATGCTTCATCTTCGGCCCCAGCCGCCGACCCAATCCGGCAAAGTTCGGTTTGGCGTAGAAGTCGATGTAGTCCGCTTCATGCTCGCTGAACAATACCGTCTTCACGTTCAGCTCGGTACGGATATAGTCCGACAACCGGGCCACATCCGCCAGCACAGCCGGATCGCGGTGCAGCACCGTCATTCGGTTCAACGGGGTTTTGATTTTGATTTTCAGCTCATTGCGCTTCTGCCGTCCCATGATGACCAGATGCTGAAACCGCTCGACGGACGCTTCCAGCATCGGTTGCTGCAAGGCCGTCTCGGCGACCGGATAGGTACACAGATGGACCGATTCCGGCACACTGCCGGGCTGACGGAAGGCCAGCATCGCCCGATAGAGATGTTCCGACAGAAACGGCGCAAACGGGGCCATCAGCATGCCGAATGTCTCCAGGCAACGGAACAGCGTCTGATAGGCGTGCGCCTTATCCTCAGTCATCCCCGACTGCCAGAACCGGGCCCGGTTGAGACGGATATACCAGTTGGTCAGCTGTTCGAGAAACTCAAACAGTGCCGGCACCACCTGATACAGGCGATATTGCTGCATCTCGGTGTTCACCTGCCGGATCAGCGTCTGAAGCCGGGACAGGATCCACTGATCCAGGATGTTATCGCTGGGCACGGGTTCCGCCGCAGCCTGCCACTGATCCAGCCCGGCATAGGTAGCGAAGAACTGGTAGCCGTTGTACCAGGGCAGCAGTACCCGACGCACCATGTCCTGTACACCACTGTCCGAAAAACGCTGCTCCTCGGCTTTCACCAGCCCGGAGTTGATCAGATACAGCCGCAGGGCATCCGCGCCGTATTGCTCCATCAGCACATCGGGTGCGGTATAATTTTTCAGACGTTTCGACATCTTCTTGCCATCTTCAGCCATCACGATGCCATTGACGATGACATTGTTGAACGCCGCTTTGCCAAACAGGCAGTGACTGAGCACCTGCAGGGTATAAAACCAGCCCCGGGTCTGATCGACCCCCTCCGCAATAAAAGCGGCCGGGAAGTTTTTCTCGAACTGATCTTTATTTTCAAACGGATAGTGCACCTGTGCATAAGGCATGGCGCCCGACTCGAACCAGCAGTCGAACACTTCTTCAATGCGACGGTAGACCCCGGCTTCTCCCGGCAGAGTGAATGTCAGATTATCCACATGGTCCCGGTGCAGATCCGCAACCGTGACGCCGGTATAACGGGCTAACTCTTCCCGTGAACCCAGACACAGCCGGTTGCCTGTGGTGTCATTCACCCAGATCGGCAGCGGCGTTCCCCAATAACGGTTGCGGGAAACCGCCCAGTCTTTCGCCCCCGCCAGCCAGTTGCCCATCCGGCCTTCTTTCAGATGTTCCGGCACCCAGTTCACCTGCTGATTGTTTGCGACCAGTGCATCGCGCATCGGCTCGACCCGGATATACCAGGACGGGACGGTGCGATAGATGATCGGGGTGTCCGAACGCGGGCAGAACGGATAACTGTGGACGATCGTTTCCTGCCGGTACAGCTGCCCCCGGGACTGCAAGGCACGAATGATAGGTTTGTCGGCATCTTTGATGTACATCCCCTGAAAAGCTGCCACCTCCGCGGTGAAACATCCGAGGCTGTCCAGCGGACAGGGAGCGGCGTCCAGGCCATGGGCTCTGGCCACCCGCTGATCATCTTCCCCGAAAGCTGGCGCCAGATGCACAATGCCAGTGCCGTTGTCTGTCGAGACAAAGTCATCGGCCAGCACCCGGAACGCCCCGTCGGCCTGCATATGGGCAAAATCATCAAACAGCGGCAGGTAACGCATCCCGGCCAGATCAGCGCCGGTTTTGTGGGCCAGTACGGTCAGTGAGCACCCCTTGCCGATCCCATCCAGCTGAGACTGGGCCAGCCAGAACGTGCAACCTGCGGCCTCGTCTCTGACTTTGACATAGTCGATTGCCGGACCGACACAGAGCGCCAGATTCGACGGCAGTGTCCAGGGCGTGGTTGTCCAGGCCGCAAAATAAGCATCCTCATCGGCCAGCCGGAACAGCACGGTGAGCGCAGGATCCTGAACATCCTGATAGTTGGAGGTGGCCTCAAAGTTCGACAGCACGGTCTCCAGCGCCGTGGAGTAAGCCACCACTTTCTTGCCCTGATAGACCCGCCCCTGATCCCACAGCTGGCGGAAGACCCACCACACCGATTCCATATACCAGGGCTCCATCGTGCGGTAATCATTCTCGAAATCCACCCAGCGCCCCAGCCGGGTGATGGTTTTCTCCCACTCTTTCGTATAGCGCTGCACAATGCCCCGACAGGCGTCGTTATATTGCGCCAAACCATGCTCGGCCACGGCCTCTTTGGCCGACATGCCTAAGGTTTTGTCGATCTCATGCTCAATCGGCAGGCCATGGCAATCCCAGCCAAACCGGCGCTGGACATGAAATCCCTGCATGGTGAAGTATCGTGGGATGACATCTTTGATGGTTGATGCAACCAGATGGCCGTGATGCGGCAGGCCAGTGGCAAAAGGGGGCCCGTCATAAAACACATACTCCGGCTGCTCGGCCGAAGCCTGAAGTGACTGCCGGAAAATCTGCCGGTGCTGCCAGAAGTCGAGGACCGCATGCTCTGCGGCCACAAAGGAAAATGCCGGGGACGACACTGCGTCCTGGCCTGAATTGGATTCTTTACGCATCAAGGACCTCTTTCGTTGTCAGAGCGCCCAAGATGCAGTTTACAAAAAACCCGCCTCTTGAGCGGGTCAGTTAAATTTCGGCAACACGAACCCACCACTCCTAAGGAATGATGATAATAATTCGCTGTTGGCTAAAAAATGTCTTCATGGCTTTTAACCTAACCCCCTTCATGAAAGGTGTCAAATACGAGAGCCACATCAAGCACCAAAGCAGTCATCACCGTCCATGTGGTGCATGATCGCAATTTTTCCGCTGTCGCGGTCCGCTTTGCCCACAGATCCGGATCAGGGATCCGTCCAATGAAGCCTGAAGCCAGACCGCAGAAGATCTCAGCCAGATCACCAGTCGATAATGATCACAGTCTCCAAACAGGATACCAACAGCCTGCTCAGCATTCAGATCCAATTCATATGTCGCCACAGGCCAAGTCAGCAAGGATCCTGATGAAATATCGGTTGATATGACAGGAGATCCAGGCCTGACAGGGCATTGAAACACAAATGATCCTTGGGATTACCTGTCAACAAGTCCCAGATATTCTGTCGAAAACATGTCAGCCGACAGCTATCCATACTCAGGAAGATGAACATCTATCCACCGGGAAGTTTCATTGGCGTGTCAAGCAAAACGGCCAGCCTGTCCCCCCTCGCTACCATCGTACAGAAAGCACAATATTCCGGGGGTTTTATTCAGATCGATTGCGGGTACAATCCGCTCAACACAGACTATTTTGACAAAGAGGATGCAATGGCCACCATTACCCTGATCACTGGCAGTACCCTCGGCGGGGCCGAGTATGTTGCCGATCATCTGGCCGATATGCTGAGCGAAGCCGGACACCAGACAGACATTGTGAACCAGGCCGACCTGTCCGCGCTGGACCCGGATGGCATCTGGCTGCTGATCTGCTCAACTCACGGCGCCGGTGAGTTTCCGGATAATATTCAGCCTTTCGTAATACAGCTCCGAGAGGAACAGCCATCCCTACAACAGCTGAAATACGGCGTAATTGCCATTGGCGACAGCAGCTACGACACGTTCTGCCAGGCTGGAAAAGATCTTGATCAGTTGCTACAAGACTGCGGCGCTCATCGATTGGGCGAACGACTGGAAATTGATGTGCAACGCGATCCCGTTCCAGAGGATCCAGCGGAAATGTGGCTTGAAACGTGGCTGCCATTCCTGAGCTAAGGCAAATTCAGAGCGGAAATTACTCCCATTTCCGCTTTTTTTCACTTTTCTCTTGTGGATAACTATTGATCTAAACGGTGATCAACCCTTTGTTATCCAATGAACAACTTGATCGCCTTGTTGGCCCTGTGTATAACAAGGCATTTAGATCCCAGCCTTTCCTTATGAAGATCCCGGACACCTCACAAGAAGTGATCCTCCCTAAACGCATGATCATTCGGATCAAAAACCACTTATCCACACGATCGGGGGATCCTAATAGTAGATCCAATAAAAGATCTTCTTTAAAAGATCTTATATATATTTAGGATCTCATCCCCGGATCATTTGATCGAATCAGGGTGATTCTTTCTTGCTCTGAAACAAGGTAGAATATCCCCCCTTTGCTTCTTGCAAATTGACTGGCTAATTGATCACCTGAGGTAGTTTCATGTTTTACCAGGAAAATTTTGATGTCATCGTCGTCGGTGGCGGTCATGCCGGAACGGAAGCCGCACTGGCAGCAGCTCGGATGGGTCAGAAAACCCTGCTGTTGACCCATAATATTGATACGCTGGGTCAGATGTCCTGTAACCCGGCAATCGGCGGGATCGGTAAAGGCCACCTGGTAAAAGAAGTGGATGCCTTGGGTGGTGTCATGGCAACCGCCATCGATAAAGGCGGGATCCAATTCCGGACCCTGAACTCTTCCAAAGGTCCGGCCGTACGCGCCACCCGTGCTCAGGCTGACCGTGCGCTGTATAAAGCCGCCGTCCGTGAAACGCTGGAAAATCAACCCAATCTGATGCTGTTCCAGCAGGCGGTCAACGATCTGATCGTCGAGCAGGATCGTGCTGTGGGTGTGATCACTGAAATGGGACTGAAATTCCGTGCCCGTGCTGTGGTTCTGACGGTGGGGACTTTCCTGGGCGGCAAGATCCATATTGGTCTGGAAAATTACAACGGCGGTCGCGCCGGGGATCCACCCTCGATCGCGCTGGCGGATCGTCTGCGTGCGCTGCCGTTTCGGGTGGATCGCCTGAAAACCGGTACGCCACCACGTATTGATGCCCGCACGGTTGATTTCAGTCAGCTCGAAGCGCAACACGGTGATAACCCGACGCCTGTCTTTTCGTTTATGGGCAAACCCTCGGATCATCCGCGTCAGATCCCTTGTTTTATCACCCATACCAATGAGCAGACGCACGATGTGATCCGCAATAATCTGGATCGCAGCCCGATGTACTCGGGTGTGATCGAAGGGATTGGTCCACGTTATTGTCCGTCGATTGAAGACAAGGTCATGCGCTTTGCGGATAAAAACAGCCACCAGATCTTCATTGAGCCGGAAGGCCTGACGACCCATGAGCTGTATCCGAACGGAATTTCCACCAGTTTGCCGTTTGACGTGCAGATGCAGATCGTCCGTTCGATGAAAGGCTTTGAAAATGCCAGCATCATTCGTCCGGGTTACGCGATTGAATATGATTTCTTCGACCCGCGTGATCTGAAACCAACGCTGGAAACCAAATTTATTGCCGGTCTGTTCTTCGCCGGACAGATCAACGGCACCACAGGCTACGAAGAAGCGGCCGCTCAGGGGCTATTGGCCGGGATGAATGCCGCGCTGCAGTCTCAGGACAAAGATGGCTGGAGCCCGCGTCGTGATCAGGCATATCTGGGCGTGCTGATTGACGACCTGTCAACCATGGGCACCAAAGAACCGTATCGTATGTTTACCTCGCGTGCTGAATATCGTTTGCTGCTGCGGGAAGACAACGCGGATATCCGTCTGACAGAAATCGGCCGTCAGTTCGGTCTGGTAGATGATGCGCGCTGGGCGCGTTTCAATACCAAGATGGCGCATATTGAACAAGAACGTCAGCGTCTGAAGTCGATTTGGATCCACCCGACTTCCGAAGATGCGGCATCGATCAATGACATTTTGAAAACTCCGCTGGTGCGTGAAGCCAACGGTGAAGATCTGCTGCGCCGACCGGAAGTAACCTATACGCAACTGACGGCACAGACATCGTTTGGTCCGGCCCATGAGGATGTGCAGGCCAGCGAGCAGGTCGAAATTCAGGTTAAATACCAGGGCTATATCGACCGCCAGAAAGAAGAGGTGGAAAAATCCCTGCGTCATGAGCAGAGCAAACTGCCAGCCGATCTGGATTACAGCCTGGTGAAAGGATTGTCTAATGAAGTAGTGGCCAAGCTGACGGAAGCGCGCCCGGCCACCATTGGTATGGCGTCCCGGATTTCCGGTGTAACGCCGGCGGCGATTTCACTGTTGCTGGTTTACCTGAAAAAGCAAGGTTTGCTGAAAAAAGGTGACCCGGAGGTGGCCGCGTGAAAGCACGTCTGACGCAGCTGATTGCAAAAACTGAACTCAAGGTCACAGAACAGCAACTTGAGCAACTGGTGGGCTACGTTAGTCTGCTACACAAGTGGAACAAAGCGTATAATCTGACGTCTGTGCGTGATCCCAGTGAAATGCTGGTGAAGCATATTATGGATAGCCTGGTGGTCAGTCCTTATCTGGCATCGGGCACACGCTTTATTGATGTCGGGACCGGCCCTGGTCTGCCTGGCATCCCGCTGGCCATCATGCATCCGGACAAGCAGTTCACATTGCTGGACAGTCTGGGGAAGCGGATCCGATTTATCCGCCAGGTGCTTCATGAACTCAACATCGACAATGTCACACCGGTCCAGAGCCGGGTGGAAGAATTTCAACCGGAACAGGGCTTTGATGCCGTTCTGAGCCGGGCGTTTGCGTCGATGTCTGACATGGTGCACTGGTGCCGTCACCTGCCTATCCAAGGGGGCTATTTTATGGCGCTCAAAGGTCAGGTTGCGGAAGAGGAGCTTGCTGAGCTACCATCCTGGTGTTCTGTGAGTGAGGTCAAATCTTTGCATGTCCCCGAATTGGCGGGGGCGCGTCATTTAGTACTCTTGACGGCAAAGGAATGAATGAACGAGGGTGATTCGTGGGAAAAGTCATAGCTGTTGCCAACCAAAAAGGTGGCGTGGGTAAAACCACGACCTGTGTCAATTTGGCTGCCTCACTGGCCGCAACGCAGCGCAAGGTGCTGGTGGTTGATCTGGATCCTCAGGGCAATGCCACCATGGCCAGCGGTGTGGACAAATACCAGGTTGATGCCACGGCCTATGAGCTTCTGGTCGAAGAAACCCCATTCTCCGAGGTGGTGATCACTGAAAATGCCGGTGGTTACCATCTGGTGGCAGCGAACGGAGACGTGACTGCTGCCGAAATTAAACTCATGGAAGTGTTTGCCCGCGAAGTCCGGCTGCGCACGGCTCTGGCATCGGTCAGAGAATCTTATGATTTCATCTTTATCGATTGCCCGCCGTCGCTGAACCTGCTGACGATCAATGCCATGACTGCCGCCGATTCCGTACTGGTGCCGATGCAGTGTGAATACTTTGCACTGGAAGGCCTGACGGCGCTGATGGATACCATCAGTAAACTGGCCGCCGTGGTGAATCCTGATCTGAGGATAGAAGGCTTGCTTCGCACCATGTATGATCCACGCAATCGGCTGGCGAACGAAGTGTCCCAGCAGTTGAAGAAGCATTTTGGCGACAAGGTTTACCGCACCGTGATCCCACGCAATGTCCGTCTGGCTGAGGCGCCGAGTCACGGCTGTCCGGCGATGTACTACGATAAAACCTCCAGTGGTGCCAAGGCTTACCTGGCCCTGGCCGGAGAGATGATTCGTCGTGAGGAAACTGCGGGTGAATCTGCTCAGGTAGAGGCATAAGCAAACATGACCATGAATAAACGAGGCCTGGGAAAAGGCCTTGATGCACTGCTGGCCACCAGTTCGGTGGCTCGTGAACGACAACAGGCCGCAGAGGCCGTCAGCAAGGAAGAAACGGTACCGGCCGAAGGCGCATTGCGCGATTTGCCGGTCAGTCAGCTGCAACCGGGTCAGTACCAGCCTCGTCAGGATATGTCGGACGAAGCGCTGGCTGAATTAACTGACTCCATCCGTGCGCAAGGGGTGATCCAACCGATCGTGGTTCGCCAGCTCGCACCGCAACAGTATGAAATCATTGCCGGCGAACGTCGCTGGCGGGCATCGCGTCAGGCAGGACTGCAAGTTGTTCCCTGTCTGGTGAAAAACGTGGACGACCGCGCCACCGTGGCGATTGCTCTGATTGAAAACATCCAGCGTGAAGACCTCAATGCCATTGAGGAAGCTCAGGCGCTGGAGCGATTGCAGAATGAATTCTCCCTCACCCATCAGCAAATTGCCGAAGCTGTCGGCAAGTCCCGTGCTGCGGTATCCAACCTGCTTCGTCTGAATCAGTTGGAACCTCAGGTCAAACGGTTGCTGGCCCAGCGTCAGCTGGAAATGGGTCACGCCCGTGCTTTGCTGTCTCTGGTTGCTGAACAGCAACTGGAAGCGGCCCACACCGTCGTGGCTAAATCTCTGACGGTCCGGGATACCGAGCGTTTGGTGAAAAAAATGCTTGCCCCGGCCCCAGAAGTGGCCCCTGCCCCTGTTGATCCCAAAGTTGAAGCGATTGAAAACCGTCTGAGTGAGCATTTCGGCACTCAGGTTGCGATAAATCAAAGCAAGAACGGTAAAGGAAAAATTATTATAAATTTTGACGAACCGCAGAAGTTAGAGCAACTACTGGCAATGTTCAGTTCGGAAGTGTGACGAGTTTCGTACTATTTTTGCCGTAAAAGTAACCACCGCGTGATCGGGATAATGTGTTATAAAATCTAACTGTTTTTTTGCTGTGATTAGATTGCATTCAATTTATTGACCCGTATAATTTTCGCAGTTTTCCCAGCACGACGTATGTGTAGTGGAACGGACTCGAGGAATGAATACATGGTTTCGGCGCTGGTCAGACCGGGACGCCAATTGGCGAAGCGGTTGTTGTTATTACAATCTGGCGTCGTTTTGACAACGGCAATCATGGCAGTGTTTGCTGTCAATGTTGACTGGGGAATCTCTGCACTGATCGGTGGTGGCATTTTTGTGATTGCTAACGCCGCTTTTTCTGTGTGCGCTTTTCTTTATGGCGGGGCGAGTAAGGCCCGTCTGGTGATGGCGTCCATCTACAGTGGAGAAGTGCTGAAAATCCTCATTACAGTCATCTTGTTTTCCCTTGTCTACTTGTATGTCGAGGTGGAACTTGTTCCCCTCAAACTGACCTATTTGCTGGCTCTGGGTATTAATATCTGTGCGCCGGTTTTATTCATTAACAACAACAAATAGGATGAGTTATGGCTGCGCCAGGTGAAGCGCTTACTCCATCCAGTTACATCACTCACCACCTGACTAACTTATCAACCGATAAGCTGGGCCTGGTGGCGGAAGGAAGTTTCTGGGCGGTACACATCGACAGTCTGTTCTTTTCTGTGTTGACTGGTGCAATCTTTTTGGGATTGTTCCGTCTTGCAGCGAAGCAGGCAACCTCAGGGGTGCCGGGTAAGCTACAGTGTTTTGTGGAAATCATGGTGGAATTCGTTGACAACAGTGTCAAAGAAACCTTTCATGGCCGCAACCCGCTGATAGCTCCGCTAGCTCTGACGATCTTCTGTTGGATTTTCCTGATGAACGTCATGGACTTGGTTCCAATCGACTTTCTTCCTTATCCGGCAGAGCATTGGTTGGGTATTCCTTATCTGAAGGTCGTACCATCAGCTGATGTTAACATCACCATGGCAATGGCGCTGGGTGTCTTTGCATTGATGATCTATTACAGCATCAAGATCAAAGGCCTGGGCGGTTTTGCCAAAGAACTGGCATTACACCCGTTCAATCACCCGGTCATGATTCCGTTCAACCTGCTACTGGAAGTAGTTTCGCTGCTGGCGAAGCCTATTTCTCTGGGTATGCGTCTGTTCGGTAACATGTTCGCCGGTGAGGTGGTGTTTATCCTTATCGCGGCACTGATGCCGTGGTGGGCTCAATGGCTGGGCTCGGTTCCGTGGGCAATTTTCCACATCCTGGTCATTACGATTCAATCTTTCGTCTTTATGATGCTGACAATTGTGTACCTGTCTCAGGCACACGAAGACAATCATTAAGACGTAAACAATTTTTAAATTTTTCTTTACTGGCGTTTAGGCCGACAACAATAAACTGGAGATAGTGATGGAAACTTTACTAAGCTTTTCTGCAATTGCCGTGGGCATCATTGTAGGTCTTGCTGCCCTGGGTACTGCGATTGGTTTCGCCCTGCTGGGTGGTAAGTTCCTGGAAGGCGCAGCTCGTCAACCAGAAATGGCGCCAATGCTGCAAGTTAAGATGTTCATCATCGCAGGTCTGCTGGATGCGGTTCCAATGATCGGTATCGTTATCGCTCTGCTATTCACATTCGCAAACCCATTCGTTGGACAACTGGCTGGTTAATCAACGGACGTAAACGGACCCATAGCAACCCTGTTTAAGGAGATGCCGTTGTGAATATGAATGCAACATTGCTGGGTCAGGCTATCGCGTTTTTCCTGTTCGTGGTCTTCTGCATGAAATATGTGTGGCCACCGATCATGGCAGCGATTGAAGAGCGTCAGAAAAAAATTGCTGACGGTTTGGCAGCAGCGGATCGCGCTGCCAAAGATCTGAACCTGGCGCAGGCAAATGCTTCTGATCAACTGAAAGAAGCAAAACGCACTGCAACTGAACTGATTGAGCAAGCCAATAAGCGCAAAGCTCAAATCATCGAAGAGGCCAAAGCGGAAGCGACGGCTGAGCGTGAAAAAATTCTGACTCAAGGTCGTGCTGAAATTGATGCAGAACGAAATCGCGCGCGCGATGAACTACGCAAACAAGTTGCAACTCTGGCTGTGATTGGTGCTGAGAAAATCATCGAGCGTTCTATTGATAAAGACGCTCATGCTGATCTTCTTAACAAAGTCACTGCAGATCTGTAATAGAAGGGGCAAGCAACATGTCTGAACTGACTACTATCGCACGCCCCTACGCTAAAGCAGCCTTTGATTATGCGGTTGAGAAAGGTGAGTTGACCCAGTGGTCTGAAATGCTCACCTTTGCTGCGGAAGTCGCAAACAATGACACCATTCAGGATATCCTGGATGGGGGTTATGCGGCCGACAAGCTGGTGGAAGTATTTATTTCCGTCTGCGGCGAGCAACTCAACGAAGCCGGCCAGAACCTGATTAAGGTGATGGCTGAAAACGGACGTCTGAAAGCACTTCCTGCTGTCTGTACTCAGTTCCTGTTCCTGAAAGACGAACTGGAAAAAACCATCGATGCCACTGTGACCTCTGCGGTTGCGTTGGACGAGGGTCAATTGAGTGCGATCAGCAAGAAGCTGGAAGAGCGTCTGGCGCGTAAGGTTAAGCTGAACTGCAGTGTAGACGAGACCCTGATTGCCGGGGTTGTAATTAGAGCCGGAGACTTAGTCATCGATCAATCAGTGCGCGGCAAACTCGCCCGTCTGAACGATACGTTGCAGTCTTGATTTGGGGAATTGGAGCATGCAACTTAATTCCACGGAAATTAGCGAACTGATCAAGCAGCGAATTGAGAAATTCAGCGTTGCAAGTGAAGCGCGTAACGAAGGTACGATCGTTTCTGTCAGCGATGGTATCATTCGTATCCACGGCCTTGCAGATGTCATGCAAGGTGAAATGATTGAACTACCAGGCGGCCGTTACGCACTGGCACTGAACCTTGAGCGTGACTCGGTTGGTGCAGTTGTGATGGGCCCATATGCTGACCTGCAGGAAGGCATGAAAGTGACCGCAACCGGTCGTATCCTGGAAGTTCCAGTCGGCCCTGCTCTGCTGGGTCGTGTTGTCAACACCCTGGGTGAGCCAATTGATGGTAAAGGCCCAATCGAGAGCGACATCACCTCACCTGTAGAAGTGATCGCACCGGGTGTTATCGACCGTAAATCTGTTGATCAGCCTGTACAGACTGGTTACAAAGCGGTTGACTCGATGATTCCAATCGGCCGTGGCCAGCGTGAGCTGATCATCGGTGACCGTCAGATCGGTAAAACCGCACTGGCGATCGATGCCATCATCAACCAGAAGAACTCTGGTATCTACTCTATCTATGTCGCGATTGGCCAGAAAGCTTCAACCATTGCAAACGTGGTTCGTAAGCTGGAAGAGCACGGCGCACTGAAAAACACCATCGTTGTTGTGGCATCTGCTTCTGAAGCGGCGGCGCTGCAATACCTGGCACCTTATGCTGGTTGTGCCATGGGTGAATACTTCCGTGACCGCGGTGAAGATGCACTGATCGTATACGATGACCTGTCTAAGCAGGCTGTTGCTTACCGTCAGATCTCTCTGCTGCTGCGTCGTCCACCAGGTCGTGAAGCTTTCCCTGGTGACGTTTTCTACCTCCACTCCCGTCTGCTGGAGCGTGCGGCTCGCGTAAGCGAAGAGTACGTCGAAAAGTTCACCAACGGTGAAGTGAAAGGCAAAACCGGTTCTCTGACCGCACTGCCAATCATCGAAACTCAGGCGGGCGACGTTTCTGCGTTCGTACCGACCAACGTGATTTCGATCACCGATGGCCAGATCTTCCTGCAAACTGAGCTGTTCAACGCCGGTATCCGTCCTGCGGTTGACCCAGGTATCTCGGTATCCCGTGTTGGTGGTGCTGCGCAGACCAAGATCATCAAGAAACTGTCTGGTGGTATCCGTACCGCACTGGCTCAGTATCGTGAACTGGCTGCATTCGCACAGTTCTCTTCTGACCTGGATGACGCCACTAAGCGTCAGCTGGACCACGGCCAGAAAGTAACCGAGCTGATGAAGCAGAAGCAGTACTCGCCAATGTCTGTATTTGAGCAGGCGCTGGTGATTTTCTCTGCTGAGAAAGGTTACCTGAAAGATGTTGAGCTGAATAAGCTGGCAGATTTCGAAGCTGCGTTACTGTCTTACGCCAAGAGTCAATTCGCTGAGCTGGTTGCTCAGATTGATGAAACGGGTGCGTGGAACAACGAAGTTGAAGCCCAGTTCGTGAAACTGGTTGAAGATTTCAAAGCGACCCAGACTTGGTAATTGGTTGGTGATCGCAAGCGATCACCAGCTCAAGGAGAGTAACGATGGCCGGCGCAAAAGAGATACGTAACAAGATCGGCAGTGTGAAGAACACTCAGAAGATCACCAAAGCGATGGAGATGGTTGCTGCGTCTAAAATGCGTAAATCGCAAGACGCGATGGAATCATCACGCCCATACGCACAAACAATGCGCAAAGTGATCGGTCATATCGCCCTTGGTAGCCTCGAGTATAAGCATCCTTATCTTGAGGAGCGTGAGGCCAAGCGCGTAGGTTACATCATTGTTTCAACTGACCGTGGTCTGTGTGGTGGCTTGAACGTCAACATGTTCAAACAAGCCATCAACGGCATGAAGTCCTGGTCAGATAAAGGCGCTGAGGTTGAGCTGGCCCTGATTGGGGCGAAAGCGACAGCTTTCTTTAACAACTACGGTGGCCGTGTTGCGGCTCAGGTGACAGGTCTGGGTGACAAGCCTTCTGTCGATGAGCTGATCGGTACTGTGGGTGTGATGCTGAAGAAATATGATGAAGGCCAACTGGATCGTCTGTATCTGGTGTACAACAAGTTTGTGAACACCATGGTACAAGCGCCAGTGATCGATCAATTGCTGCCTTTGCCTAAGTCAGAAGACGAAGAAATGAAACGCAACCACGCTTGGGACTACATTTATGAGCCTGAGCCAAAACCTCTGCTGGATACCCTGCTGGTTCGCTATGTCGAATCTCAGGTCTATCAGGGTGTGGTCGAGAACCTTGCCTGTGAGCAAGCGGCCCGAATGGTTGCGATGAAAGCAGCAACAGATAATGCAGGTAACTTGATTGACGAACTGCAACTTGTGTACAACAAAGCCCGTCAGGCTGCGATCACACAAGAGCTGTCGGAAATCGTTTCTGGTGCCTCCGCTGTTTAAGGCAAAGAATTAATAAGTTTAGAGGATTAACGATGGCTACAGGTAAGATCGTACAGATCATCGGTGCGGTAGTCGACGTAGAGTTTCCACAGGATTCTGTACCCCAGGTATATGATGCCCTGCACGTTGATGCCAAAGAAAAAGGTACCTTGGTACTGGAAGTTCAGCAGCAGCTGGGCGGTGGCGTAGTTCGTGGTATCGCTATGGGTAGTTCTGATGGCCTGCGTCGTGGTCTGACTGTTGAAAACACAGGTCGACCAATTGAAGTACCAGTCGGTACAGCGACTCTGGGACGTATCATGAACGTTCTGGGTCAGCCAATTGACGAGTGTGGTGAGATCGGTGAACAAGAGCGTTACTCAATTCACCGTGCAGCACCAAGCTACGAAGATCAGTCCAACGCAGTTGAACTGCTGGAAACCGGCGTAAAAGTGATTGACCTGGTTTGCCCATTCGCGAAGGGTGGTAAAATCGGTCTGTTCGGTGGTGCGGGTGTTGGTAAGACCGTCAACATGATGGAACTGATCAACAACATCGCCCTGAAACACTCAGGTCTGTCTGTTTTCGCCGGTGTTGGTGAGCGGACGCGTGAGGGTAACGACTTCTACTACGAGATGCAGGAAGCCGGGGTTGTCAACCTGGAAAAACCTGAAGAATCAAAAGTAGCAATGGTTTACGGTCAGATGAACGAGCCACCGGGTAACCGTCTGCGTGTTGCTCTGACTGGCCTGACGATGGCTGAGAAGTTCCGTGATGAAGGCCGTGACGTACTGCTGTTCATCGATAACATCTATCGTTACACCCTGGCCGGTACAGAAGTATCTGCACTACTGGGTCGTATGCCTTCTGCTGTAGGTTATCAGCCGACACTGGCAGAAGAGATGGGTGTGCTTCAGGAGCGTATCACCTCGACGAAGACCGGTTCTATCACTTCCGTACAGGCCGTTTACGTTCCTGCGGATGACTTGACTGACCCATCTCCGGCGACCACGTTTGCCCACTTGGATGCGACTGTTGTACTGTCTCGTCAGATTGCTTCTCTGGGTCTGTACCCAGCGATCGACCCACTGGATTCTACATCTCGTATGCTGGATCCGCTGGTGGTTGGTCAGGAGCACTATGAAATCGCGCGTGGTGTTCAAAGCACCCTGCAGCGTTACAAAGAGCTGAAAGACATCATCGCTATCCTGGGTATGGACGAGTTGTCTGAAGATGACAAGCAAGCGGTTGCCCGTGCACGTAAGATTGAGCGTTTCCTGACTCAGCCTTACCACGTAGCACAGGTATTTACTGGCGACCCGGGTATCTATGTTCCTCTGAAAGATACTCTGCGCAGCTTCAAAGGCCTGCTGGCCGGCGAATACGACGACATTCCAGAGCAGGCATTCATGTACTGCGGCGCGATCGAAGACGCACTGGAAAACGCGAAGAAGCTGTAAGCTGAACAGGAGGCGACATGGCAGCGATAACCTTCCATCTGGACGTAGTAAGCGCAGAGAAACGTTTGTTCTCTGGTCGTGCTGAAAATATCCAGGTGACCGGTAGCGAAGGTGAACTGGGTATTCACGCAGGTCACACCCCGCTGCTGACCGCTATCACGCCAGGAATGGTCCGGATCGTTAAACAAAACGGTGAGGAAGAAGTTATCTACCTCTCCGGCGGTATGCTGGAAGTTCAGCCTGGGGCAGTGACTGTCCTGGCGGATACAGCAATCCGTGGCGTTGATCTGGACGCAGCCAAGGCTGAAGAAGCGAAACGTCAGGCTGAGGAGCGTATCCACAATCAGCACGGCGACATCGACTTCGCGCAAGCGGCCAGTGATCTGGCTAAAGCAATCGCGCAGCTTCGAGTCATCGAGCTGACCAAGCGGAAGCGTTAATCAGGCATCTGAGCAAAAAGCGACCCATCGGGTCGCTTTTTTTATGGCTGCGATTCAGGAAAATCGAAGAAAGACCCGGATAAGCTCACAAAGCGCGCGCCTGCCTGTATGCATTGTGTCAATAATATGCGGCAAAGGCTTATATCCGTCGCAGTGAGCCGATACAATGCTCCAAACTCTTTCCGACATTCATTAGAAGGGACACTGATTCATGAGCTTCAGCGCTGTGATCCTGGCCGCGGGCAAAGGCACCCGCATGTATTCCGCCCTGCCGAAAGTACTCCATACACTGGCAGGCAAGCCAATGGTGAAACATGTCATTGATACCTGCAGTGATGCAGGGGCGGCTAACCTCCATCTGGTCTACGGGCATGGCGGCGATGTCATGCAGGCTCGCCTGGCAGAAGAGCCTGTGAATTGGGTCCTTCAGGCCGAGCAACTGGGGACGGGCCATGCCGTCAATCAGGCTGCCCCTCATTTTGCGGATGATGAGCAGGTCTTGGTGTTGTACGGGGATGTACCGCTGATTACAGGTGAAACGCTGGAAAAGCTGCTGGATGCACAGCCGGTTGGCGGCATCGGCCTGCTGACTGTGGTGCTGGAGGATCCGACGGGCTATGGCCGGATTGTGCGGGAAAACGATGCCGTTGTTGCGATTGTAGAGCAGAAAGACGCGACGGAAGCGCAGAAAGCGATCTGTGAAATTAATACCGGTGTGCTGGTCGCCAATGGCGGTGATCTGAAGCGCTGGCTTGGCCAACTGAAGAACGAGAACGCACAGGGCGAATATTACCTGACTGATATCATTGCCATGGCACACAGTGAAGACCGTCAGATCCAGGCGGTGCATCCGGCGATGGCGGTAGAAGTTGAAGGTGTGAACAACCGCGTTCAGTTGGCGCGTTTGGAGCGGGCTTATCAGTTGATGCAGGCTGAGCGGCTGCTGGAGCAAGGCGTGATGCTGCGTGATCCGGCGCGCTTTGATCTGCGTGGGACGCTGCAGTGCGGTCAGGATGTTGAAATTGACGTCAATGTGGTGATCGAAGGCAATGTAACCCTGGGCAACAATGTTGTGATTGGCGCAGGCTCTGTGCTGATTGACTGTGAAATTGACGACAACAGTCTGGTGCGCCCGTACAGCATTATTGAAGGCGCGACCGTCGGTGAAGATTGCTCTGTGGGGCCGTTTACCCGCCTGCGTCCGGGCGCAGAGCTGGTTGGTGATTCTCACGTCGGTAACTTTGTGGAGATGAAACAGGCCCGTCTGGGGCAGGGTTCGAAAGCCAGTCATCTGACGTACCTGGGCGATGCAGAAATCGGTGCTCGGGTGAATATTGGTGCGGGTACGATTACCTGTAACTACGACGGTGCCAATAAGTTCCGAACCGAAATCGAAGATGATGTATTTGTTGGATCGGATACACAACTGATTGCGCCTGTGAAAATCGGCAAGGGTGCAACCATTGGTGCCGGTGCCACGATTAACCGGGATGTCGGTGAAGGTGAGTTAGTCATTACTCGCGTGCCAGCCCGGACAATTAAAGGCTGGAAACGGCCGGAAAAGAAAAAATAATGATTCTTTCAATCTGAAAAAGCAGCGCTGATGCGCTGCTTTTTTTATCACTACATCCTGCCGCCCTGTCAGATCTCGGTGAAACTTTGCTGGTAATTTCTTGATCTCCATTCTTTTGTTTTGCTATATTTAGTTTCAGTTCGAAACTTAAATTACAAAATAAACTTACATGTCGAAACGAAATACGCAGCAGCGGCGCCACAGTATTGTTGCTCGGGTCAATGAACAGGGCGAAGTCAGTGTCGATGCACTGGCACAACAATTTACCACCTCTGAAGTCACCATCCGTAAAGACTTAGCCGCGCTTGAAAAAGCGGGGTTGCTGCTGCGCCGGTATGGCGGTGCGATTGCGATGCCGTCTGAAATTGTGGCGGCAGGCCACGAACCGGAAGTTTCGATTCGAAAGCTGGCGATTGCCCAGGCTGCTGCCGCCCGGATCCGTGACCATAACCGCATCATCATTGACAGCGGAAGTACGACGGCTGCGCTGATCAGCCTGCTGGGTGACAAGCAGGGTCTGATTGTGATGACGAATTCACTCAATGTCGCCAATGCCCTCAATGAGCTTGAAAATGAGCCGACCCTATTGATGACCGGCGGGACCTGGGACCCCCACTCCGAGGCTTTTCAGGGGCAGGTCGCTGAGTCGGTCTTGCGTTCCTATGATTTTGACCAGTTGTTTATCGGTGCGGATGGCATCGACATCAGTCGCGGAACCACCACTTTCAACGAACTGATTGGTTTGAGCCGGGTCATGGCTGAGGTGTCCCGTGAAGTGGTGGTGATGGTGGAATCCAGCAAGGTCGGTCGTCGGATCCCCAATCTGGAACTGCCGTGGCAGAGCATCAGTACCCTGATCACCGATGACGGTCTGGATCCGGCCGCAAAAGCAGAAATCGAACAACAAGGAGTGCAGGTGATCTGCGCTGCCGTCAACTGATAACAATCTTGAAGTTTGCAGGAGTAAGATATGTGTGGAATCGTTGGTGCTGTCGCACAGCGTGATGTGGCGGGCATTCTGATTGAGGGCCTGCGCCGTCTGGAATACCGGGGATATGATTCAGCCGGTGTCGCGGTTGTGGATTCAGCAAATGCGCTGAGCCGGGTGCGTCGTCTGGGCAAAGTCCAGGAGCTGTCCGATGCTGTGGCTGCCAGTCCGATTGCTGGTGGGACCGGTATTGCACACACCCGGTGGGCGACCCATGGTGTACCGTCTGAAATCAATGCTCACCCGCACATGTCCGGCGACGACATCGCGATTGTGCACAATGGCATCATCGAGAACCATGAGCCGCTGCGTGCATTACTGACAGAGCGGGGCTACACCTTTGTGTCGCAGACCGATACCGAAGTGATCGCTCACCTGGTGGATTGGGAACTGCGTCGCGCTGAAACGCTGCTGGAAGCGGTTCAGAAAACCGTGACACAACTGGAAGGTGCTTACGGGACTGTGGTGATGGACCGTCGCGATCCGAGCCGGATTGTCGTCGCCCGCTCCGGTAGCCCGCTGGTGATCGGCTATGGGGTCGATGAGCATTTTGTGGCTTCTGATCAGCTGGCCCTACTGCCGGTGACCCGTCGCTTTGCATTCCTTGAAGAAGGTGATGTGGCTGAGGTGACGCGTTTTGAAGTGACTATTTTCGACAAAAACGGCGAAGCCGTTGAACGCGAAATTAAAGAATCTGAAGTTTCCCATGACGCCGGTGATAAGGGTCAGTACCGCCATTACATGCTGAAGGAAATTTACGAGCAGCCGATTGCCCTGCAACGCACCATGGAAGGCCGTTTGCAGAACGGTAAAGTGCTGGCATCCGCCTTTGGTGAAGGTGCGGAAGCTCTGCTTCAGAAAGTGAAACACGTTCAGATCATTGCCTGCGGGACCAGCTACCATGCCGGTCTGGTGGCGCGTTACTGGCTGGAGCAGTGGGCGGGTGTGTCCTGTAATGTGGAAATCGCCTCTGAATTCCGCTATCGCAAGTCTCATGTGTTCGACAACAGCTTGCTGGTCACACTGTCTCAGTCCGGCGAAACCGCAGATACGCTGGCAGCCCTGCGTCTGGCGAAAGAAATGGGTTACATGGCCAGCCTGACGATCTGTAACGTGCCGGGCTCGTCGCTGGTGCGTGAATCCGATCTGGCTTACATGATGAAAGCCGGTGCAGAAATCGGGGTCGCTTCGACCAAAGCCTTTACTGTTCAGCTGGCTGGTCTGCTGATGCTGGTGGGTGCGATTGGCCGCGGCAATCAGACTATGGATGCGGCTCAGGAAACTCAGCTGGTTTCGGCACTGCAAAGCCTGCCATCCAAAATTGAGCAGACGCTGGCGATGGCTGATGACATTGAAGCCCTGGCGGAAGATTTTGCCGATAAGCATCATGCCCTGTTCCTGGGGCGGGGTGAGCAATCACCAATCGCCATGGAAGGTGCGCTGAAGCTGAAAGAAATTTCTTACATTCACGCGGAAGCTTATGCTGCGGGTGAACTCAAGCACGGTCCACTGGCACTGATCGATGCGGATATGCCGGTGATTGTGGTTGCGCCGAATAACGAACTGTTGGAGAAACTGAAGTCGAATGTGGAAGAAGTACGTGCCCGTGGCGGCCTGATGTATGTGTTTGCAGATGTGAATGCCCACTTCGCCAGTGACGACACCATGACGGTACTCAACGTACCGCACTGTGACGAATTCATCGCACCGATCCTCTACACCCTGCCGTTGCAGCTGCTGTCTTATTATGTGGCTCTGATCAAAGGCACAGATGTGGACCAGCCGCGTAACCTGGCCAAGTCGGTGACTGTCGAGTAAGACAGACACCCTTGTCTTAGCCCTAAGAATCAGGCGTCATTTATGGCGCCTGAATTCGTTTTCCGCTCCGCCCCGATCCTCAACGTCTATGATTGACTACAGAAGTGACGTTTTTATTCGCGAAATCAGACGTTTCGCTGCGCCCCTTCCGGTTTTGCATTGCACTTTGCAATGCAGGATCCAGCGTTGCTGTTAAAGCGCTGAAAATCAAATAAAAAATAAAAACGCCAGAGTTGGCTGAAATTATGCTGGCCTAGAGTCAGTTTAGATTGCAGTTCTATTTGCAGTTCTGTTGCAGTGGTGGTGGAGGTATTGATGACAGATCCGAAATCGAAAATTGCCTCGCGGATTAAGGAAGCGCGGGAGTGGAAGGGACTGACACAGGTTCATATGGCCCAGCAGCTGGGGGTGGCACGACAAACCTATCTGGATTTGGAAACGGGAAAAACTGAACCCAAGGTGCGTTTGCTCTCAGCGATTTCAGAAATTACAGAGCGGCCGCTCACCTGGTTTGTTTACGGGGATGAGGGGCTGGAGATTCTGGAAAGTGAATACAAAGAAGAAATCGACCGGTTATTGCAGTATTTCAGTCGCCTGCCTCATTCGGCCCGCAACGTAATTTTGCAGCAGAGTATTAATCTGGCCGGCTTTATGGCGGAGTACACCCGGGCTTTGACGCAGAAGGATAAGCATTAGCACAAGTGAGTGCCTTGATGATATCGCGCATCAGCATGAGTCTTGAAGGCACGCCTGTTTAAATTTTGTTTCGTTTTTGTTTATTGATTGTTTTGTTATCGTTTAAGATTGATTAAGATGTTTCTCGATGTGCAACCTGTACAGTATGGAGGAAACATGAAATCAATGAAGTTGAAAATTTACAATTCATCTGAGCGTAAGAAGAATGTTGTGAACAAATTAGCAGGCACTGCAGGCCGTTGCTGCTGTGCTTGTATCATGCCACAGGGTTAACCTGAGGCTATGGTTCATTCAATGCCTGGGTAAATTTATGTTTATTCAGGCATTTTTTATTTAACGAACAGATGAATGACATTTGACGTATGTATACAGACGGTTATTTTCTATCCCCCTCAGTTGTCATTACAAAAGTATCAGACAATAAAGTACAAATTGCTGATCATATCAATGAGTTTACGATTGAAGATCAAAATGCAGCATTTGATGAACTGATTCATCTGATACGCACGCCAGGGTTTACGCTGATTGATTTGGAACAATCAGCACAGCATGAAGTGATTCATGAAATTTTTTCATTCATGCTGTCATTTGGGTTCATCCAGCAGGGAAAAATCTTGAGTAAAGAAGCGCTGCATGCGGATATAAAGACGATACAGCTGATGAATACTCCAGATGACTTAAAATTAACTGCATTGAATAAGAAAGCTGTTAATCTGTATGGCTCAGGTTATCTGTTTGACCGGGTATATGATGAGTTGAATCGTATGGCATATTCTATTCAGAACAACCCGAGTTCGGATAGATTAGAATCGTCTTTAATTGTCGTGTGCTCTGATAGTGATGATGCTTCATATTTTTCAGAATTAAATCAGCTTTCATTTGAAAATGCGCTACCCGTATTATTCGCATCAATAGATAAATCTGATGTTAGGATTGGGCCTTTAGTCATTCCTGAACAATCAAGTTGTTATCAATGTCTTTTGAATAGAATGCTGCCAAATATAAAGTATAAGCAAGAGTTTGATGGGAAGTTTAGCCAGAAAAATGTCATGTTGAAAAGGCAGGCGGAACCACAAATGTATGCTATGTATACCGCTTTTCATGTCATCTCTCAAATCGTTAAATTCAATCATGGTGTGTTTGATTTGTGTTTATTGAATGAGGTTTTGGATGTCAATTTGATTGATTATGATTTGGATGTCAGACCTGTTCTTAGGGATCCTAAGTGTCAATGTTGTTACCAAAAACAACACCAATCTCCCAAAAAGGCCGCACGCGCATTAATTTAGTGATGATATTCATACATTATCCTGGGGGGTTAATCATAAGATGAATTATCAACTTTCAAATCAGATTAAGCATGTCCTGCATCGCTTGGTTGATCAGAAAGCCGGAGTCATCACGACATTAATTGAAGTTCCTTTACAGGCAACGGAGTCAGGGATATTTATTTTTTCTGCTCAGTGTACCGATATTAATGTGGTGAACGACCATGAAAACTGGGTTGCACAGGAAACAATTTTAGCATCTGGTGCCTCATTTGATCGGGAGCAGGCATTGTGGTCAACACTTGGTGAAGCTTGTGAGCGGTATATGGGATTTCAGTTCGATTTGACTGCACTGACTTGGGCCAGCCAGGAACAACTTGGCATGGATGCAGTTCCGCTGAACCATTTTGTTGGCTTTAGCGATTTACAATATGCGCGTGATGACTTTCATTTTCGAAGCCCGGAAGAAAAAAAACATTTATTTTGGGTGAAGGGTCAATCACTGACGAACCCAGAGGAAAAGTATTTACCTGCGCAAAAAGTCTATCTTGGTTTTCCCAGTCATCAATACCATGAAGTGTTTTTTCCTCAAGTCAGTACGGGTCTTGCGGCTGGGAAAGAGATTACACATGCCGTTTTGGGGGGAGTGAAAGAAGTGATTGAGCGAGACGCTTTTAGCTGTCATTGGTTATTGCGCCGCTCACCCGAGCAAATTCCATTGCAGCGAGTCTTTCAGAAAATCCCTGCGATTGAGCGTCTTATCGCTCATCGGGATTGTGATATCTTTTTACTCTCGATGCCCACTGAGATTCCTATCCCCTGTGTATTATGCGCAATTGTTCTTCCAGGACAATCGGGCTTAGCTTTGGGGATGGCATGCAATGTCAACGGATTCGCTGCGATCGAAAAGGCGGTCGTTGAAGCATGCCACACGCTGAACTGGGTATTAGAGATGAAGCGAGATGGTTTAACAAGCGATGATCGGGAATCCGTAACAAATTTTGAGCAGCATGTGCGGTTTTATTTTGAACCAAAACACCATAAGAATCTCAGTTTTTTATTTTCTGGATCAGAGGTTTCCCCCGGTTGGTTTGAAGAACACGATCGTTCTTTTTCCTGTGAACGTGCAGAGCTGGATTACATTACTGAAAAGCTAATATCCAATCAGGTGGATGCTTATTATGTTGATATAACTCAGCCTGATTTTTCAGCATTAAATATACATACAGTTCGTGTCATTGCACCACAACTACAGCCTTTGCATGTTGGGTTCGGTATGGAATATTTGGATGAGAAAAGGCTGAGGCAATTTGCTGACTTTCACCGAATGGATTTTCCAAATGATATCAACTGTGAGCCTCATCCATTTCCTTAAGGAAAGTTATGTCCCAGCTTAAGAGAAAATCAAAAATATTATTTCATGAATCGCACTGGGCTGATTCCTATGCGGCTTATTTTCACGAAAATACAAAATATACGCCCGCAGTACTCGCTAAAACACGGGCTCGTGTGAGTGAATATTTATCAGAACCTAGATTTTTATTGGAAACAACGCGAAATCATAAGGAATATCTGAAAGAACGGGCGATTCAACTGCAGAGTTCAGAACCAAAATATCTGGATTTAAAGGCATTGATGGCGACTCGTCGATCGACTCGTACCTTTTCCGGCCAGTCAATATTATTGGATGATCTTGTGAATCTGTTGGGGTGGTCTGCTGGCAGCTCTGGGATTCAATCTTTTCAAGGCATGGATCAACAAGACGTTGTTCATTTACGAAGTTATCCATCCGGAGGCGGCCTTTATCCCTGTGAAGTTTATTTCATTGCCCTGAATGTTCAGGGGCTGGCGAAGGGTATTTATCATTATCAGACACAGACTCATGTGCTCAATCCTGTGGCACATTTGCCTGCTCCGGCTGTATTGTCGGATGCATTTATGGCGCAAGATCTGATTGATCAGATCGCAGGGATTGTCGTCATCACTTCTATTTTTGAGCGATGTTGTACCAAATATGGAGAGCGGGGGTACAGGCTGGCTTTGCTTGAGGCGGGACACATCATGCAGAATATGTTGTTGTCTGCAGAGGCACAGGATCTTGGCGCTCTAAGTTGGGGCGGCTTTATGGATAATACTGTCAGTGAAATGCTTCATGTATCGGTCTTGGAAGAGCCACCGATTCATTGTGCTTTTCTGGGAAGTAAAGCCGTTGAAATTTAGTGGAATCACTCCCCAGCTCATGTCACGAGCGTGGCTGGGGAGCTGTTGTTATTGCGCCAGGAAAAACTTGTAGGCCGGATTTTCGGTTTCGTCTTTCCACTGGTAGCCCAGCTCACGCAGGTGGCTGGTGAAGGACAGCAAATCGTGTTCTTCCAGTTCAAAGCCACATAACACGCGGCCATAATCCGCGCCATGGTTGCGGTAATTGAACAGGCTGATGTTCCAGTGCGTACCCAGCGTGGTCAGGAATTTCAGCAGCGCTCCCGGATATTCCGGAAACTCGAAACTGTACAGACGTTCCTGAAGGGGCTTGGAGGGTCGTCCGCCGATCATGTAGCGCACATGGACTTTCGCCATTTCATCATCAGACAGATCGACCACTGGATAGCCGCCCTTGCGCAGATCTGTAATGATGCTGTCCAGCTCTTCCTGACCTTGCAGTAAACGGACCCCGACAAACACATTGGCCAGCGTATCGTCGTTATAACGATAGTTGAACTCCGTGACGGCCCGTCCGCCCAGCAGGTGGCAGAAATCGAGGAAAGCCCCCGGCCGCTCAGGTACAGTGACCGCCAGCAGCCCTTCCCGCTTCTCACCCAGCTCGCAACGCTCCGACACATAACGCAGGCCATGAAAGTTCAGGTTGGCCCCAGACAGAATCGAGGCCAGCTGTTTGTCTTTGAGGCGGTACTGCTCGCTGTATTTTTTCAGGCCAGCCAGCGACAGCGCGCCGGACGGTTCGGCAATGGCACGGGTATCTTCAAAGATATCTTTCACCGCCGCGCAAATCTCATCACTGCTGACGGTGATCACATCATCCAGATACTGCTGGCACAGCCGGAAAGTTTCATCCCCGATCCGCTTCACGGCGACACCATCGGCAAACTGCCCGACCTGATCCAGCGTCACCGGCTCGCCGGCATCCAGTGCTGCCCGCAGGCAGGCGGAATCTTCGGCTTCCACGCCAATGATTTTAATTTCCGGCATCAGCTGTTTCAGCAGGACGGAAACGCCTGCCGCCAGACCGCCACCACCGACCGGCACGAAGACATAGTCGAGATGGCCGTTTTGCTGCACCAGCTCAATGCCGATGGTGCCCTGCCCGGCAATGACGGCCGGGTGGTCAAACGGCGGTATGAAGGTATAGCCGTGCTGCTCAGCGAGCGCAATGGCGTGGCCTTTGGCTTCGTCAAAGTTACTGCCATGCAGAACGACCTGGCCGCCAAAACTTCTGACGGCATCGACCTTGATATCCGGCGTGGTCCGCGGCATCACGATAATGGCCTGGACGCCCAGTTGCTGGCCCGACAGCGCCAGCCCCTGTGCATGGTTACCAGCCGAAGCGGCAATCACCCCGGCCTGACGCTGGGCCGCAGTCAGCTGGACCATCATGTTGTAGGCCCCGCGCAGTTTGAATGAGTGCACTGGCTGACGGTCTTCGCGTTTGATCTGGATTCGGTTGCCAAATCGTTTGGAGAGCCGTTCCATGTCCTGTAACGGGGTGACCTGCGCCACCTCGTAAACCGGCGCACGCAGCGTCTCCCGCAGATAGTCAGCGCCGCTGAGAAAGGCCGCGGCACTGGCCTGTGTCACCTCACTCATCATCTTTATCCTTCCAGTTTGGATTTATCCCGGACCGCACCTTTGTCTGCGCTGGTGGCCAGATTGGCATAAGCACGCAGGGCAAATGATACGGTGCGCTGGCGATCCACGGGCTTCCAGCCGCGTGCATTGGCCGCTTCACGGCGCTTGGCCAGTGTTGCCTCATCGACTTTCAGCTCGATACTGCGATTCGGAATGTCGATGGCCACGCAGTCCCCGTCTTCAATCAGACCAATGGTGCCGCCGTTAGCAGCTTCCGGAGAGACGTGACCAATCGACAGGCCGCTGGTGCCGCCCGAGAAACGACCATCGGTGATCAGGGCGCAGTCCTTGCCCAGTCCCATCGACTTGAGATAGGTGGTCGGATACAGCATTTCCTGCATGCCCGGACCGCCTTTCGGGCCTTCGTAGCGGATAATGACCACATCACCGGCTTTGACTTTGCCGCCCAGAATGCCTTCTACCGCGGTTTCCTGACTTTCAAATACCACAGCCGGGCCTTCAAAGGTCAGGCAGCTTTCATCCACACCGGCGGTTTTGACGATACAACCGTCGACGGCCATATTGCCGGACAGCACTGCCAGACCTCCGTCCTGACTGAAGGCGTGTTCTTGATTGCGGATACAGCCGTTGTCGCGGTCGTCATCCAGCGTGTCCCAGCGACAGTCCTGTGAGAAGGCCTGCGTGGTACGGATCCCGGCGGGGCCAGCGCGGAAAAAGGAGCGTACAGCATCGGAATCGGTCTGTTTGATATCGTATTGTGTCAGCGCCTGAGCCAGCGTCATGCCCAGCACGTTCGGGACATCATTGTGTAGCAGTCCGGCCCGATCCAGTTCACCCAGAATGCCGTACACACCGCCTGCGCGGTGAACGTCTTCCATGTGATATTTCTGGGTTGAGGGGGCGACTTTACACAGGTGGGGCACCTTGCGTGACATCCGGTCGATATCATCCATGGTGAAATCAATCTCACCTTCCTGCGCGGCTGCCAGCAGGTGCAGGACCGTATTGGTTGAGCCGCCCATGGCGATATCCAGCGCCATTGCATTCTCAAAGGCTTTCTTGCTGGCGATATTTCGCGGCAGGACACTGGCATCGTCCTGTTCATAGTAGCGCTTGGTCAGACCGACAATGCGCTGACCTGCGGTAATAAACAGTTCTTTTCGATCGGCATGGGTGGCCAGACAAGAACCGTTCCCCGGCTGACTCAGGCCCAGCGCTTCGGTCAGGCAGTTCATGGAGTTGGCGGTGAACATCCCGGAACAGGATCCGCAGGTCGGACAGGCCGAGCGTTCGATCTGCTCGCTTTGTTCGTCTGACACTTTGGGATCTGCGCCCTGGATCATGGCATCGACCAGATCCAGTTTGAGGATCTGATCCGACAGTTTGGTCTTGCCGGCTTCCATCGGGCCGCCGGACACAAAGATCACCGGAATATTGAGGCGCATGGCGGCCATCAGCATCCCCGGCGTGATTTTGTCACAGTTGGAGATGCACACCATGGCATCCGCACAGTGTGCGTTGACCATGTATTCCACGGAATCGGCGATCAGTTCACGGGACGGCAGGGAATAAAGCATGCCACCATGGCCCATGGCGATGCCGTCATCCACGGCAATGGTGTTGAATTCTTTGGCAATCCCACCGGCCTTTTCAATTTCGGCTGCCACCAGCTGACCAAGATCTTTCAGGTGGACGTGGCCCGGTACAAACTGGGTGAAGGAGTTCACAACGGCGATGATGGGTTTGCCAAAATCTTCATCTTTGACTCCGGTGGCACGCCACAGGGCGCGGGCACCGGCCATGTTTCGGCCGTGGGTGGTGGTGGCGGAACGATACTTAGGCATAACGTGAAATTCCTTTTTGAGCCGCCGGTTGCTGTTGGCGAAACCGGCGGGACATTGCTGTGTTTGCGTTCTTATAGTGTGGCTTATTTTTCGGCTGGGTAGACTGGATCCAGCCAGCCCCATTTGTCTTCGGTCTGGCCGTTGAACAGCCCGAAGAATGCCGCCTGAACTTTTTCGGTAATTGGGCCGCGTTTGCCCTCACCCACGGTGATCTGATCCACGCTGCGTACCGGCACGATTTCTGCGGCTGTCCCCGTCATGAAGATCTCATCAGCCAGATACAGCGCTTCACGGGCGATATTTTCTTCGCGGATTGTATAGCCCATTTCGGTCGCCAGCGTCACGATGGCATCGCGGGTGATGCCCGGCAGAATGGCGCTGGTGGCCGGCGGTGTGGAAATCACACCATTGCGGATCACAAAGATGTTTTCCCCGGCCCCTTCGGAGAGGTACCCCCGTACATCGAGGGCGATGCCTTCGGCGTAACCGTGACGGCGGGCTTCACCACCCACCAGCAGCGAAGACAGGTAATTGCCGCCTGCTTTGGCCGCGGTCGGAATCGTGTTCGGTGCAGCGCGGTTCCAGCTGGAAACCATGGCATCCACACCGCTGGCCAGTGCTTCCTCACCCAGATAAGCGCCCCAGGAGAAGGCCGCAATGATGAGATCCATTTCCGTTCCGTTTGGCGGACAAACCCCCAGACCGACGTTCGGGACATAACCCAGCGGACGGATATAAGCCGAGCTTAACTTGTTGGCGCGCAGGGTCTCGCGGCAGGCTTCCATCAGTTCGTCTACGGTGTATGGGATCGGGAAGCGATAGATTTTGGCGGAATCTTTCAGGCGCTCCATGTGCTCGCGGTGGCGGAAAACCACAGGGCCATTCGGTGTATCGTAGCAGCGGATCCCTTCAAAAACAGAAGTACCATAATGCAGAGCGTGGGTCAGAACGTGGACTTTCGCATCCTGCCAGGGAACCATTTCACCGTTGAACCAAATGTAGTCTGCTGTGTTAGCCATTGTGTAATCCTTTCGTTATGCGCTGATTTGTTGTTTTTGTTGCTGCTCTAAAATGGTGACGCCAGTGACATCCCATAGCTTGTCCAACTGATTGTAGAGGGCAAGAATCGGACGCTCACTGTCGACCGTCACTTCAATGTCGACGGACGTACAGTCTTCACTATGCGCCATAGAAAACTGTTTTACCATGAAACCGCGATGGCGTGTGATCCGCAGAACACGTTCCAGCAGTTCAGGTCGGCTGGCGGCTTGGATCGTCAAAGTGTGCTGGGTCATACAGGTTCCTCCATCATGTCGTGGTTGGCACCACCGGGTGGAACCAGTGGCCAGACGTTATCAGCTTCAGAAATGGCAACGTGCAGCAGGTAGGCTGTGTCGCTTGCCAGCAGGGTGTCCAGCGCGGGACCCACTTCTTCCTTGCGCGTAATGGTTTGACCCGGAATGCCGAAGGCACTGGCCAGAGTCACAAAATCGGGGTTATCGGTCAGCGTGGTTTCGCTGTAGCGGCCGTCGAAAAAGAGCTCCTGCCACTGACGAACCATGCCCAGCCGCTGATTGTCCAGCAACACGATTTTCACCGGCAGGCCCAGACGGCGGATGGTGCCCAGTTCCTGCACGTTCATCATGAAAGAACCGTCACCGGAAACCAGAACCACCTGATCGTCCGGGCGGGACAGCTTGGCACCGATGGCTGCCGGAAGGCCGAAGCCCATGGTACCCAGGCCAGCTGAAGTCAGCAGATTGTGTGGCTGGCGATGCTGCATGTGCTGCGCCACCCACATCTGGTGCTGACCGACATCGGTGCTGATGACGGTTTGATCGTCCATTTTTTCGGACAGCTGTTTCAGCAGCAGTGGTGCATATATCCGCTCGCCCGGATGATCGTAACGCCAGCCGTTCCCGGCGATCAGATCGGTGATGTGCTGTTGCCAGGGGGCCAGCGACATCGGGCGGGCCAGTTGCGGCAATACTGTTTTCAGATCGCAACGCAAGGCTGCATGAGCGCGGCGTAGTTTACCCAGCTCGGCCGGATCGATATCCAGATGAATGACTTTGGCATGCGGGGCGAATGTATCCAGTTTCCCGGTGACCCGGTCATCAAAGCGGGCGCCGACGGCGATCAGCAAATCAGATTCCTGGACGGCCAGATTGGCTGCTTTGGTGCCGTGCATCCCCAGCATCCCCAGATGATACGGATAGGCCGGATCGACAGCACCCAGTCCTTTCAGGGTGGAGACGGCAGGCATCTGGGTGGTCTGCAGGAAGTCTCTGACGCTGCTGACTGCATCTGCCAGCTGGACACCGCCACCGACATAAAGGATTGGGCGCTGGCTGTCGGCAAGTAACTGTTGTGCCAGCGCAAAGTGTTCAGGATCGGTTGCGGGTAAATCGGGTGCGGCGTGCAGCGGGGCCAGCGGATGGTCGATGGTTGCGATCTGAACATCCTTGGCGATATCTACCAGAACCGGGCCCGGTCGGCCGCTCTGGGCGATTTCAAAGGCTTCGGCCAGCACGCCGGGTAATTCGTTCGGGTCCGTGACCAGAAAACTGTGCTTGGTGCAGGACAGTGACATCCCCAGAACATCGACTTCCTGAAAGGCATCGGTGCCGATCATCGGGCTGGCGACCTGGCCGGTCACCGCCACCAGCGGGACCGAGTCGAGCATGGCATCGGCCAGACCGGTGATCAGGTTGGTCGCCCCCGGTCCGGATGTTGCCAGACAAACGCCCACGGCATTGCTGGCTCGGGCAAAACCGATCGCAGCGATGGCTGCGCCCTGTTCATGGCGGCACAGCACGTGCCGGAGACCGCCGTCGTACAAGGCATCATAGATGGGCATGATTGCACCGCCCGGATACCCGAAGACGGTGTTCACCCCTTGTTGCTTCAAGGCTTCTACTACTAACTCTGCGCCTGTCATCATGGCTCCCTGTTTTTGATGACCTTGGCCGGTTGCTGCGATTGTTGGTTTTGTGCAGTCTTTTCCCGGCTCAGGTATGAAAAAAGCCCCCGGACCTTTCGGTGCGGGGGCTTTTTCTGCGTGTGTTTGCGTTTTTGCTATTTTACGCCTGCCAGCCCCCGTCGCGGTGAAATAATCACCACGATGACGTTGATAATGAGGACCAGTAGGTTGACGTTTAATAGCATTGACTTGTCTGTCCGAAATTCTTGTATAGTTGTTGTGCGCCTTTAGTCTTATCACAGACTTTCGTCGCATGACAAGAAAATTGTTGTGGTTATTTTCGATTCGCTTTGGATATCTTGCAAACATTGTGCTGCTTGAATGCGGCTACCTATTGATAACACACACAATTTAGATATTCAGGGGAAGAAAATGACACTGGCGATCGTTCATAGCAGGGCTTGTGTCGGTGTTGATGCACCGGCTGTTACCGTTGAAGTTCACCTCAGTAACGGCCTGCCAGCCGTCAATCTGGTCGGATTACCGGAAACCACCGTCAAGGAAGCAAGAGACCGGGTCAGAAGCGCGATTGTGAATGCCAATTTCGAATTTCCGGCCCGGCGGATCACGGTCAATCTGGCCCCGGCGGATCTGCCGAAAGAAGGGGGGCGGTTTGATCTGCCGATTGCTTTGGGGATTCTCGCAGCTTCCGGGCAAATTACAGACAGTAAGCTGCACGATCATGAATTTTTAGGGGAGCTGGCTTTGTCGGGCGAACTGCGTCCTGTCAAAGGTGCCCTGCCCGCTGCGCTGGCTGCCAAAGAGGCCAATCGCTGTCTGGTACTGCCGGATGCCAATGGCGATCAGGCGGCGCTGGTGGGCCGCGACAAACACAAATCAGCCGCCAGTTTGCTGGCTGTCTGCGGGTACCTGTGTGGTCAGGAAGCATTGTCACTGCATTGCCGGGAACCGGGTCACCGAGAGGTTGTGAATCACGGACGGGACATGCAGGACATTATCGGTCAGCAGCAAGGGAAACGGGCGCTGGAGATTGCCGCCGCTGGGGGACACAATCTGTTGTTTGTCGGGCCGCCCGGTACCGGCAAGACGATGCTGGCCTCACGCCTGCGCGATCTGCTGCCTGAAATGGCTGTGGAGGAAGCACTGGAAACTGCGGCAATCACTTCGCTGACGGCTCAGTCACTTCACGCTGGCAACTGGCGCAATCGCCCGTTTCGCGCGCCCCATCATTCCAGTTCCATGGCAGCCCTGGTCGGCGGCGGCTCCATTCCCCGCCCTGGTGAAATTTCACTGGCCCATAACGGCATTCTGTTTCTGGACGAAATGCCGGAGTTTGAGCGCAAAGTGCTGGATTCGTTACGGGAACCGCTGGAATCTGGCGAGATCGTGATTTCCAGAGCGACCAGCAAAACCACCTTTCCGGCCCGATTTCAGCTCATTGGAGCCCTCAATCCCAGCCCGACCGGTTACTACGAAGGCAGCCAGACCCGTACCAACCCGCAGGCGATTTTACGCTATCTGGGTAGACTCTCCGGCCCGTTGCTCGACCGCTTTGACATGTCGATTGAAATTCCGGCGCTGCCCCGTGGCACCTTGTCGCAAGGCGGCGATCGCGGTGAAACCACCGCGGTGATCACGGAACGCGTGGCTGACGCCAGAAACCGGATGCGACATCGCAGCGGTAAAATCAATGCCCTGCTGGGCACCCGCGAACTGGACGAGCACTGCGTGCTGGCCAAACCCGACGCAGAATTTCTCGAAGCCGCCCTGCACCAGCTCGGCCTGTCGATTCGTGCTTATCACCGGATCATCAAAGTGGCTCGCACCATCGCCGATCTGGCCGGTAAACCTGAGATTGAACGCGCCCATCTGGCCGAAGCTCTCGGCTACCGCGCCATGGATCGCCTGCTGAAGCAGCTCACGAGTCAGGTGGTTTAGAACGATTGCCGGGAGAGATGAACAAGCGCTAAGGCAAAGCGGAGAGCTGTGGTTTAATTGTTATGCGTTTTGTTGATTATTCTGATTGGTTTTATATGAAGTATTTCGTGTTATGGGCTGTGCTTGGTTTGCCATTGTCAGTATTCGCGGCGGATGGTTCTCATGCAGAATCTGCTGAAAATCTCCTTGAGGCTTTGAAGATAGATGAATCTCTAGAGGTCACGGCTGAAGGTTTTAGGCCTGCTATGTTAAGTCAATATGCACAGTTTATTGATCCCAACAATGGCGATGAAGCAACACTTGCCGTGAGCTATAGCTATATCCAAAGAAAAATACTGATTGATTTTTATCAGTCAGAAAAAGTGAGAGGTGCGATCATTTCACTCTATATGGATTCATTTACTCAAGAAGAACTCGATAATTTGGTTCGGTTCTATCAGACACCGCTCGGGCAAAAAATGGTGAAAGAATCAACGGTGATACAGCAGAAAATGCAACCTATCATGATGAATGAAGCGAAAAGCATTCAACCTTTAGTTCAGGAACTCATCTCTGACTTCAAAAAAGAGATACAAAGAATGCGAGACAGTAACCGTTAATTGAGTGATAACACCTGACGGTGTTCGAAACGGGTATTGTCGGGGATGATTGATAGAGAGAAACGGCTGACAATGAAAGATCATCCATTTTCAATCGCTGAAGGGCGGACAAAGTTTCATCGTTTTCTGCGTATTATTGTTGTGAATATAGTAATTGCCATTGATGTTGCTTTGATTACGTTAATGAAACATATCATCCCAAATTTGTTAGGCGTAGATATTCATGAACCGATAAGGGCTATGGATAATCAATGGTTGCCATTGAGTCTGATTGCTTTGATTGGTGTGATATTTATATTGTTGTTTTATTTTTCTATGAGAGCCTGCGACTGGCTCTGCAAACAACTCAGGATTTAGTGAACACTCGCCTGATGATGCATTCAGACATAAAAAAAGGGCCTTCCGGCCCTTTTTTCATGGAAAAAACAGACTTATTTTTTCAACAGGAAGTTGATGAGCTCGAAGTATTCTTCGGCGGATTTCACTTTGTCGGTTTTCACCAGATATTTGTTGTTCACGACAACCGCTGGCACGCCAGTCAGGCCACTTTCACGGAAGCCTTTGTTGTAACGGTTCACCATGGAGTTAACCGCAAAGCTGTTGAAAGCGCCGTCAAAGTCTTCGGCAGAAACACCCTGATCGATGAAGATCTGGCGCAGGGCTTCGTCGTTGCGTGGTGGCTTGTTCAGCTGGTGAATCTGCTGAAACAGAACCGGGATCATTTTATCTTCAACCCCCAGCACCACAGAAGTCGCGAACGCTTTGCTCATCGAAGTGCCCATGTTGCCGCCCATAAAGGACACATGGTTTTTCTGCAGCTTGGCGTTGTCCGGGATTTCAGTTTTCAGTTGCTGGATCAGTGGTTCGAAGTTGAAGCAGTGCGGGCAGTAGAATGAAAAATACTCGGTAACGACCGGTGCGGACGATTTTGGCAGTTCCAGTTCCTGATAATAATCACCTTCGCTGAAGGTAGCTGCTTGCGCAGACATAGACAGCAACGCAGCCGTTGCCAGGGCAAAAAGTTTTTTCAACATGTGTCGGGGTCTCCCTGAGAAATCAATGCAATACCTTTTATCAGGCACTGCCCTGTGGTTCAAGTCAGTCTGATTACCATTGTGGCATCAGCTGCAAAGGCGGCTCTTCAAGGGCTGCCAGTTGTTCTTTAATGGCCAGCACCTGCCCTTCCCAGTATTTTGCATCTGCAAACCAGGGAAATGCACGCGGAAAAGCCGGATCTTGCCAGCGTTTTGCTAACCATGCCATGTAATGCACCATCCTAAGACCACGTAATGGTTCAATAAGTTGCAATTCACGGGCATCAAATTCGGAAAACTCGCTGTAGGCTTCCAGCAGGGTATCCAGCTGCGCCAATTGATCGGCACGGCTGCCGTTGAGCAGCATCCACAAATCCTGCACGGCCGGGCCATTGCGGGCATCATCTAAATCGACAAACAGCGGGCCGTCGCGCCATAAAATATTGCCCGGATGGCAGTCGCCGTGAATGCGTTGCGTGTGCCAGTCGTTGTGCCAGCGTTCGCTCAGGGCTGTAATCAGACGATCTAAATCCTGAAAGAAAGCATTTTCCAGATGTGTCGGAATGAAAGTTGACTGTTCCAGCAGTGCTCTGGGCTGATGCAGGTATTCATCCAGCCCTAAGGTGGGCCGGTGTGTGAAGGCCTTGTGTTGACCGACTTTGTGGATCCGGCCCAGAAAGCGGCCGACCTGCTCCAGCTGATCAAAGTTATCAACCTCGAATTCCCTGCCGCCGACACTGGGAAACAGCGCAAACCGGTGTTGCTCGAAGTGGTGCAGCGTATGGCCCCCGATCGCGATGGGCGCGGCCAGCGGGATATCCTGCCCGGCCAGTTCGGCGGCAAAGTTATGCTCTTCCTGAATCTGCGCATCTGTCCAGCGCTGCGGACGATAAAACTTGGTGACGAACCGTTGTCCTTCGTCGCTGGTAAACTGATAAACGCGGTTTTCGTAGCTGTTGAGTGGTAACAGCCCGGAAGCGGCGTAGATATCGAGACTTTCCAGTGCATTGAGCAGCTGATCTGGTGTCAGATCAGCAAAGCTGAAATCATCGTGTGCTGTCATGGTGTTACAGCCATCTTGAAAAAGGTTGCATCAGTATACAGCATAATGAAAAAGGGCCGTAACCGGCCCTTAATTTACTGAATTTTGCACTCAAACCTGGGTTATCGCAGTTCCCCGATAAAACGGCTGTCTGTGATCAGATGCGCTGTCTCTTCGTCTTGCTGGAGTTCCATCACGAACTGGATATCCACAATCGGTTTGTCCAGTTCATACGGGTCAACGCCCAGACTGATCGGCAGGTTGTAGATCTCACCGGCACTGACTTCCACCTGTTTCGGACCATACCACTGCACGTCTTCCAGCCCGGTTACACTCAGCTGATAGGTTGCACTTTGCTGCGTTTTGTTGAGAATTTTCAGGGTGTAGGTGTTCTCGACCAGTCCTTCCGTATTGATGCGGAACAGCTGGTTTCGATCCCGGATCACATCCAGCCCCATCGGTTGAACGTTGGCGATCAGGAAGGCCATCAGACCAAACATGGCCAGCATCACGGCGCCATAACCAATGAGTTTGGGTCGCAGCACCCGGGTTTTCTTGCCTTCCAGCTTGTGCTCTGTGGTGTAAGTGATCAGATCGCGCGGGTAGCCCATTTTGTCCATGGTCTGGTTACAGGCATCGACACAGGCACCACAGTTGATGCACTCATATTGCAGACCGTCCCGGATATCAATCCCGGTCGGACAGACCTGAACACAGAGATTACAGTCGATACAGTCACCCAGTCCCAGTTCTTTCGGATCTTTCTTCCGCGAACGCGGGCCACGTTTCTCACCCCGTTCAGCATCATAGCCGACGATATAGGTATCTTTGTCGAACATCGCGGACTGGAAGCGTGAATACGGACACATGTGAATACACACGATGGAGCGCATCCAGCCTGCGTTGCCGTAGGTACAGAAGGTGAAAAACAGGACCCAGAACGCGGCTAGCATACTGGTGTTGAAGGTAAAGAAGCCGGTCACCAGCTCACGGATAGGCAGGAAATAACCGACAAAGGTCAGGCCGCTGATCAGTGCGACGGCCAGCCAGGCAACATGTTTGAGGGTTTTGCGGAGCGCGAGCTCACGGGTGATGGCTTTGCTGTCCTGTGTCCGGCGTTTGTTCGCCGGGCCTTCGAGTTTTTCCTCAAACCAGATGTAGATGAAGGTCCAGACGGTTTGCGGACACATATAACCGCACCAGACACGGCCCAGGAAAGTGGTCACAAAGAACAGGGCAAAGGCCGCGACCATCAACAGCGAGGCAAGCAGGGTCAGATCCTGCGGCCAGAAGGTGGTGCCAAAAATCTTAAATTGCTGACGGCCAATATCGAGCAGGATGGCCTGACGGTCGTTGTAAGTGATCCAGGGCAGAATCAGAAACAGTCCCATCATGACCCAGCCCATTCGCTGGCGCAGCTGTTGGTAAACCCCTTTCATCGCCCGCACGTAAATGCGGTTGCTGGGGTTGAAGCGGTCATCGCCGCCTTTGTGGGTTTTCGGATTGAACTCCTGTGGAGTCACATCCTTGATTTTGATTCTCTCTTGGCTCATGACATTGCTTCCTTGGGCATTGCCGTTCATTTTCGGCGACTGTTGCCCGGGTGCATGGCCTGGGCAATCATGATATCGGTTGTAATAAATCCGGATTATATCTTATCTAACTGGTTGAATATTCTACCTCGCTCAAAAACCCGCGAATAAAAGCTTATTAACGATGTGGTTTATTTGAGGACGCCGCGCGCCTTCAGCAAGGCTGTTTTAAAATCGGGTTCGCAGTCTTTCGCCAGTCCTGGGATCATGGCTGATTTTTCCGTCTGTCTCATCTTGAGCTGGTAAATCAGCATGTCGTCACTCACAGCTTCCAGACTGCCGTGAAAGCCGGCTTCCTGTGCCAGTTGGGCCAGGACAGCCGTCAGGCTTAACGCTGGATGCTGCTGCCAGTAAGGTGCCAGCAGGGCCAGCAATTCTGAAATACGGTGTTCGGCCATTCTTCTTCCTGATTAAGCTTATACTTTGTGTGGATGATACCAGAGGTCAATCTCTGCCCAAAATCAGAGGATGACCTGCGGCTTGATGAACCCGGATCGGGCAGATAAACTGGTTTCATACCTGAACGCACCCGAAGCACACTGACAAGGAGTCGAAATGTCCCTTTTTCATAAAACGCTGGCCAGTCTGGGGTTGGGTGGCGCCCGTGTTGACACGGTTCTGGAGACTGAAGTACTTCTGCCTGGCCAGACATTACCGATACAAATCCATGTCAAAGGCGGCAAGGTTGACCAGTCGGTTCATCATGTCCATCTGTACCTCTGTTGCCGGTATGAGGATGAAGTGCCGGTCAGTCGTGGTGACAGCGAGCGGCGGCAGGAAAAGGTGCACAAAACGTTTACGCTGGCGCAATGGCATTTGCCGGAAGCTTTTACGATCGGTGCGGGTGAGCAGCGTCAGTTTGAATGCCGGTTTGAATTGCCGAGCAATACGCCCATCACGATCGGCGATTCGGGTGTCTGGCTGGAAACTCATCTGGATGTGCCGCTGGCTCTGGATCCCAAAGATAAAGATCCGCTGACTATTCGGCCGGACCCGTTGCTGGATGGCGTGTTCACCGCACTGGAGCAGAGCGGCTTCCGGATTTTACAGGTGGAGTGCGAGGCAGCAGCCGGGTTTGCTCTGCCCTTTGTTCAGGTGTTCGAGTTTGTGCCGGTGGACGGGCCGTTTCACGGCCGCTGGCGGGAGCTGGAGCTGATCACTCAGATTGAGGGGGATGAACTGACACTCTGGTTCTCGATTGACCGCCGTCAACGGGGTGTGAGCGGCATGCTGGCCAGCCTGATCGGCAGTCATGAGCTGAAACGGGAGTTGACCATACCACTGACGCTCCCGCCCTCTGAAGCCGGGGAACGTGTTGTGGCGTATCTGGCGCAAGTCGATGATCCGTCGGACTGAGTTGGTATCCTTGTCACAGCCTTGCCATGAAATTCAGCTTACACGTGTAAGCTAAACTGTGCCATACTGCTGGCAATTGATGTGACAATGGATAACTTTCATGGCCAGACAGCAAAACGCTCCCTATACCGTTGCCGAAGAAGTGGCAAACAGCCTCAGCCATGGCGCGGGCATGATTTTCGGCATCGTGGCCCTGGTCATGCTGCTGATGCGGGCGGTTGAAGTAAATGCGGACGCGCTGAGTGTCGCCAGCCTGAGCATTTACGGAGCCAGTATGATTCTGCTCTATCTGGCCTCAACGCTCTATCATGCCATTCCTTTTGATGGCGCCAAGCGGGTTCTGAAAACGCTGGATCATTGTGCGATTTATCTGTTGATTGCCGGAACTTACACGCCTTTCCTGCTGATTACTCTGCGGACGCCGCTGGCGGTCACCCTGATGGCAGTGATCTGGACCGTTGCCCTGCTGGGGATTATTTTCAAAGTCGCCTTTGTCTATCGCTTCAAACGTTTGTCGCTGGTGATCTATCTGGCGATGGGCTGGTTGTCTCTGGTGGCGGTTTATCCGCTGGCGATGGCAATGTCGACGGCCGGTCTGGTACTGCTGGCTGCGGGCGGTGTGGTGTATTCGCTGGGCGTGGTGTTTTATGTCAATCAGAAGATCCCGTACAACCACGCAATCTGGCACCTGTTCGTGCTGGGCGGCACCGTCTGCCATTTCCTGGCCATATACCTGTACGTCACGCCGACAGCCGGTTTGTTCGGCTGAGCCCGGTGTACCGACCGGGCTGTATCAGTTTTTCCAGAACGCCGGAAATGCCAGCACAAGCACGGTCAGAATTTCCAGCCGGCCCATCAGCATACCCAGACTCAGGATCCATTTGGCGGCGTCCGGCAGTGGCGCAAAGTTGCCTGTCGGGCCAATCACCTCACCCATCCCCGGTCCGACATTCGCGACTGCGGTCACGGAACCACTGATACTGGTGACCGGATCCAGCCCCAGCATCGCCAGCAAGGCAGCAATGATGATAATGGTCATGATAAACGTCAGTGCAAAGGCAACCACGGAACGCACGATGCTGTCTGTCACCGGCCGCTGGTTATAGCGCTGAATGAATACCCCGGACGGATGAATGAGCTGCATCAGCTGCTTCCGAAGTAATGCGATGGCAATCTGAAAGCGGAAGACCTTAAATCCTCCGGCGGTCGAACCGGAACAGCCGCCCACCAGCATCATGAAGGCAAAAACCACGGTTGGGAATGCGCCCCAGTCGGTGAAGTCTTCCAGCCCGAAGCCTGTGGTCGTGACGACGGAAATAATATTGAACAGGGAGACCCGAAGGGCGTCGGTGAAAGCGTAGCCGTCTTTCCAGCACAGCCACATGGCGACCATCAGGCTGACGATCAGCACGGTCATCGTGTAGCCACGGACCTGCGCGTCTCGGATCAGCGAGCCCGGCTGGCGTTTTCGCAGCGCCTGAACGAACAGTAAAAATGGCAGTCCCCCGGCAAACATGAAGACAATGGCCACCCAGTGTGCCGCATTGGAAAAATGATTCATCGAGCCGTCTGAGGTGGAATACCCGCCGGTCGACAAGGTGGTAAAGGCATGGTTGATGGCATCGAAGGTGTTCATGCCTGCCACCATGTAGCCCAGCACACACATCATGGTCAGACTGAGGTAAACCGTGACGATATTCTTGGCGACGTTTTTGGTCCGGGGCGAGCTTTTCTCCGACCAGTCAGACGATTCCGTCTGGAACAGGCGCATCCCCCCGACATTCAGCATCGGCAAAATGGCAACCCCCATCACGATAAAGCCAATCCCGCCCAGCCATTGCAGGGTGGAACGCCACAGCAAAATGCTGGGGGCCATGTCATCCAGCCCGCTGAGCACCGTTGAGCCTGTGGTTGTAATGCCAGACATGGTTTCGAAATAGGCGTCAGTGAAACTGATGTGGTTGATCAGCATGAAAGGCAGCGCGGCAAAGGCGCTGGCCACCGTCCAGACCAGTGTCGTCAGCAGGAACATATCCCGCACCCCGAGTTTGAATTCCCGGACCTTGCCGAATGTCAGGCAGGCAAACGCGACGATATGGGTGATGATCACGGCTGTGGCAAAATCGATAAAGCCCCCTGTCCCGGTCAGAAAGGCCAGAATGGTGGGCAGATACATGAACAGGGCGATCTTGGATAAGACCAGCCCGATCACAAAGAGAATGGGTCTTAAGTTCACCATAGCGGCTCAGAGGAAGAACGGGCTAGGCTGGAACAGACGCTCCACATCAGGGATATATTTCTTATCGACCAGGAACATCACCACGTGGTCATCCTGCTCGATTACGGTGCGGTCGTGGGCGATCAGCACTTCTTCTCCCCGAACGATAGCGCCTATCGTGGTGCCCGGTGGCAGTTTGATGTCGCCGATCGCTTTGCCCACCACTTTTGAGGTGCTTGAATCGCCGTGTGCAATGGCTTCAATCGCTTCGGCGGCGCCCCGACGCAGGGAGGACACGTTGACGATATCGGCTTTGCGGACATGGGTCAGCAACGCAGAAATGGTGGCTTGCTGCGGTGAAATTGCGATATCAATGGTGCCGCCCTGCACCAGATCGACGTAAGCGCCGCGCTGGATCAGCACCATAACTTTTTTCGCGCCCATCCGTTTGGCTAGCATCGCCGACATGATGTTGGCTTCATCATCGTTGGTGACCGCAATGAAGACGTCAATCTGTTCGATATGTTCTTCGCTGAGCAGCTCCTGATCGGAGGCATCACCACAGAAAACGATGGTGTTGGTCAGCATTTCCGACAGGCTTTCCGCCCGCTGCGGGCTGCGCTCAATCAGTTTCACGCTGTAGCTGTTTTCCAGCCGCTTAGCCAGACCGGCCCCGATATTCCCGCCGCCGACAATCATCAGACGTTTGTATGGCTTTTCCAGCCGTTGCAGTTCACTCATCACGGAGCGGATGTGGTTGCTGGCTGCCACGAAGAAAACTTCGTCATCGGCTTCAATAATGGTGGTGCCCTGCGGGCGAATGGGTCGGCCCTGACGGAAAATGGCTGCGACTCGGGTATCGACATGAGGCATATGCTCACGCAGTGCGGAGAGCGCATTCCCGACCAGCGGGCCACCATAGTAGGCTTTGACGGCAACCAGTCCGACTTTGTTGTCGGCGAATCCGACCACCTGCAGCGCCCCCGGATAAGCGATCAGACGTTCGATATAACCGGTCACCAGTTCTTCCGGCGCAATCAGATGATCGACCGGGACGGCATCGGTATGGAACAGCTGATGTTTTTCTTTGAGGTATTCCGGTGACCGGATCCGGGCAACCCGGTTGGGGGTGTTGAAGAGCGAGAAGGCGATCTGGCAGGCAATCATGTTGGTTTCGTCAGAATTGGTCACGGCAACCAGCATGTCTGCGTCCTGCGCCCCGGCATCGCGTAAGGTCCGGGGATGGCTTGCATAGCCCTGTACGACCCGTAAGTCGTATTTGTCCTGCAACTCCCGTAATCGCTCCGGGTTTGCGTCGACAATGGTAATGTCGTTGTTCTCGCCGACCAGATTCTCTGCCAGCGTACCGCCGACCTGACCTGCGCCTAGGATGATAATTTTCATAGCTGTTGCCTGATGAATGCTCTCAGATCGATGCTGTTGCCGTAAGGTTACACTGCCTTGACGAGAGAAGCAGCATTTTTAGCCAGTTCGCACAAAGACTTAACTTTGCAGTTTTGTCATGAACGCTGCTGCTCTCGTGATGGTTTTCAGGCTTGTGGCTGCTTTTCCAGCACGGCATAGTAAAAGCCGTCCATGTCCGATTCGCCCGGCAGGATTTGTCGTCCTGGCGCCGTTTCGCTGCCGTTGTCTGCCCGATCGGCCAGAGATGCATCTGCGGTCCGGGCCAGAAACGCTGTCACCTGTTCCCGGTTTTCCTGCGGCATGATGGAGCAGGTTGCGTACACCAGAGTACCGCCCGGTTTCAGTTGCTGCCACATCGCATCCAGAATCTCGGCCTGCAGACTGGCCAGCGCCTCAATATCTTCGGCGCGACGCAGCCATTTGATATCCGGATGGCGACGGATCACCCCGGTGGCCGAACAAGGCGCGTCAAGGAGAATACGGTCGAATGCTTCACCCTGCCACCATTGCTGCGGATAGCGCGCGTCTGCGCACAGCACCTCAGCGTCCAGGTTCAGGCGTTGCAGGTTTTCTTTCACGCGAAGCAGACGATGTTCGTCACTGTCGATGGCGACCACGCGCGCACCAGGCACCCGCTCCAGAATATGGGCTGTTTTTCCGCCGGGGGCAGCACAGCAATCCAGAATCAGTTCACCCGCCTGTGGCTGCAGGTAGTCGACCGCTAACTGTGCGGCGGCATCCTGTACGGAAACCCAGCCCTCGGCAAAGCCCGGCAGTTGCTGAACATCGCAGGCCCGGGTCAGTTGCAGCGCATCTGCCGCTTGCGGATGTTCAGTGGCACTGATGTTCTCGGCTGCCAGTAAAGCCAGATATTGTGTGCGCTCATGATGACGACGGTTCACCCTCAGCCACATGGGGGCTTTGGTGTTGTTGGCAGCGGTGACGGCATCAAGTTGGTCCGGGTAGTGGGCACGCAACATATTCAGCAGCCAGCCCGGATGACCGTATCGACCCGCATCATGCTGCATGGCCTGGTGGTCCAGCGTTTCCTGCTGGCGCTGGTAGTTTCGCAGGATGGCGTTGATCAGGCCGCGCAGCTGAGGCTTCTTCAGCGTTTTGGTGGCATCGACGGTTTCTGCAACCGCAGCATGAGCCGGGATCCGCATAAAGCTCAGCTGATACAGGCCCACCAGAATCAGATGGTGAAAGACGCGCTGCTTGCCTTTGAGTGGTTTGTCCATCAGAGACTGGGTTATGCTTTCCAGGCGTGGCAGCCAGCGCAGCACCCCATAGCAAATCTCTTGCAGTAATGCCTGATCGCGGGGTTTGATTTCCTGTTGTGCTGCAGGCAAGGCAGCAGAAAGCGATTGACCCTGATCCACCACCTGATAGATCACCTGGGCTGCAGCAGCTCTTACATTCATGAATGTGTTCCTGACTCGATGTTCATCTGAACGCTGCTGAGATGCAGCGATTCTGCCGCCGGAGCGACGAAAGAAAAAGCCAGTGCAACATGCAAATGCAAGGTTCACTGGCTGAGATATCCGGACTGGACGCTGAAATTACAGCACAGTACCCGGCGTGAACCACTCATGGCGAGAGTTCAGCAGATCCTGTGCGGCCATGGCTTTTTTCCCCGGTGGCTGCAATTGCGTCAGCCGCAGCGCGCCCTGACCGGTCGCAACCACTATCCCCTGCTTGTCGGCAGACAGGATGGTGCCCGGAGTCTGGTCCTGGTTGTCTGCTTCGACAGCAGCCTGCCAGACTTTGACATTTTGTCCGGCCACTTCAAAAAAGCTCATCGGCCACGGGTTAAATGCGCGGATGCAACGTTCGATGGCATCGGCATCCATAGACCAGTCTATTTTGGCTTCTTCTTTACTGAGCTTCTCAGCGTAGTTCGCCCGTTCGTCGTTTTGTTTCTCCGGAATCGCACGTCCGGCAGCAATATCGTCCAGACAGGCCAGTAATGCCTGTGGTCCGAGTTCAGCCAGCTTGTTGTACATGCTGGCGCTGGTGTCGGTGGATTCGATCGGCAGCGAAGCGATTTTCAGCATATCGCCGGTATCGAGGCCTTCATCCATCTGCATGATGGTGACGCCGGTTTCTGCATCGCCAGCCCAGATGGCCCGCTGAATCGGCGCAGCACCCCGCCAGCGCGGCAGAATCGAACCATGGACGTTGATACAGCCCAGGCGCGGCGTATCCAGCACAACGCTTGGCAGAATCAAACCATAGGCGACAACAATCATGATGTCGGCATTCAGGCTTGCCAGTTCTTGTTGTGCTGCTTCATCGCGTAAGGTTTTGGGTTGATAGACCGGAATGTCATGTTCCAGCGCCAGTTGTTTGACCGGGCTGGCGGTCAGTTTTTTTCCCCGTCCGGCAGGTTGGTCCTGACGGGTATAAACAGCAATGATGTCGTGCTGAGAAGACAATAACGCCGCCAGATGACGGGCGGCGAAATCAGGCGTACCAGCAAAGACGATACGTAACGGTTGGCTCAAGATAACCTCGGCTTCTTAGACTTGCTCTTGGTAGCGCTTCATTTTTTCCAGTTTTTTCTGGATACGCTGGCGTTTGAGCGGAGACAGGTAATCCACAAACAGTTTTCCTGCCAGATGGTCCAGTTCGTGCTGCACACAAATGGCCAGCAGATCGTCCGCTTCGAAGGTATATTCTTTGCCGTCGCGATCGAAAGCGCGTACGGTGACTTCTGCAGCACGTGGAACCAGTGCACGCGCACCCGGTACCGACAGGCAGCCTTCTTCAATCCCGTCTTCACCGCGTTTTTCCAGAATTTCCGGGTTGATCAGCACCATCGGCTGGTCGCGCTCTTCCGAGATATCAATGACGACAATGCGCTGATGAATATCCACCTGAGTGGCCGCCAGGCCGATCCCGTCCTCGTCATACATGGTGTCCAGCATGTCGTCGACGATTTTCTGGATTTCAGGGGTCACCGCTTCGACCGGCTTGGCAACCGTCCGCAGGCGATCATCTGGGAAAGTTAACACGTTTAGTACAGACATAGATTCCCGTAAAAATAGACGTATAAAAAGAGATTCACTTGATTTGCTCTAATTCTAGTCATTTTCAACTTCAAATAACAGCTTTTGCCATCCCTTGCGGCGTGCTCCCAACCTGTGAGGTCAGCCGCTGCGGGCGATTCCCGTGCTGAAAACGCAGAAAGAAAACCGAGAAATCTGCCGCAAACGTATGGGGAGATTGTGGGTTCGTCTGGTCCGTTCCTGAGTGTGCTGGCAGGGTGTTTTCCTTATTTTTAAGCTCACAGAGGAATCACAGATGACAAGGTTCGGCTGGTTCGGGATGTGCTGGATGATGCTATGCCTTGGTGACGTGCATGCATCCGGGCGGCTTCAGGCGGCACTGATTTCATCGGCAGACAAAGCCATGGCACCGCGTATTGTACCGGTTTTGCATGGCAGGGAATATCTGGTGCAGGAAGATGTGCTTCATGTGCCGGACGCGTTGCCCTTGGGCAGCCAGTGGGGCATTTATCGACCAGGCCGAAGCTTTCCTCTGACTGAGCATGATCATGTTGAGGGCGAGCCTGCGGACGGTCCATTCTGGGGGATGCTGCCGGTTGCCCGGGCGACGGTGATCGGGCATGCAACGCTGGGCAGTCAGTTATCGATTGAAGATGGTATTCAGGAAGTTCGTGCCGGTGATTACTTGCTGGCGCGTACTGAAACCCCCTCTTCTTTCTCTGAGATGAAGAAGACGGCCGCAGAACCACCTGTCTCGACCGCTCGTGTGGTCGGCGGCTTGTACAAGCAGCATTATCTGGCGCCGCAGGACTGGCTGGTGCTAGATCGGGGGACGCGGGATGGTCTGGCCGCCGGGCAGCGCTGGCGAATCGATCGCAATGTGCTTGGGCAGCCCGCGGTGGCTGAGATTGAGGTTCATCAGGCAGCCATGCACCTGAGCCTGGCGCGGGTGTTGTCGGGAGAGGGCCCTATTCAGACGGGCGATGTGGCTCAGTGGATCCCATCCCATGAGAAGTGAGCAGGAAGACTGGCTGGTACTGGCCGCGGTATCGGGTCTGGGCGGTCAGCGAATTTGTCAGTTGCTGCAGCATGGCAGTGTGTCTGAGATTCGTTGCTTGCCTGATCAGGCCTTACTGGCGCTGGGTCTGAAAGCGGCTCAAATTGCACAGCTGCGTCAGCCGAATCAGGCGAGGCTGAGTGAGGCATTGCGCTGGTGTGAACAAGAGAACCAGCATGTCCTGGTGCTTAGTGATCCGGGCTATCCGCGACTGCTTAAGGAAATCAGTTCTCCGCCCCCCGTGCTCTTTGTCCGGGGAGAGCCTAAATGGTTGCTCGAGCCTCAGTTGGCTATCGTCGGCAGCCGGACTGCGAGTCTGGATGGCCGGGAAGCCGCACGGGATTTTGCGGCGGCGATGGTGGCGGCTGACTATGTGGTTACCAGTGGTCTGGCGCTGGGGATTGATGGCCACGCTCATGACAGCGCGCTGAAAAACGGTGGTGCCACGGTAGCGGTCTTGGGGGCCGGGCTGAATCGGATCTATCCGGCCTCGCACCGGACGCTGGCAGGGCAAATTGTCGAACAAGGGGCACTTGTCTCTGAGTTCTGGCCCTCAGAGCCACCTCGGCCACAGCATTTCCCCCGTCGAAACCGGATTATCAGTGGCCTGTCTGTGGGAGTGCTGGTGGTGGAAGCTGCTTTGAAAAGTGGTTCTTTGATCACCGCTCGGTATGCTTTGGAGCAAGATCGCGAAGTTTTTGCCTTACCCGGGTCGATTTATGCACCTGGAAGCAAAGGATGTAACGCCTTGATAAAATCCGGTGCTAAACTGGTGGAAAGTCCGGTCGATATCTTTGAGGAGGTTGGTACACTCACCGATTGTGCGAAAAGTAGTCAAATGAGCGTATCGCTGCCACATCCTGAAAATGAGCAATTGCCATTTAATGCGGTGTTGGCTAACGTAGGCAATGAAGCAACACCCGTAGATGTGGTTGCTGAACGCTGTGCACAACCTGTCCATGAAGTCATGACGCAATTGCTGGAGTTAGAGTTGCAAGGGGTTGTCACTTCAGTGCCCGGTGGCTATATCAGATCGAGGAGGGGCTAGTCATGATGGATATACTCATGTACCTGTTTGAAACCTATATTCACAGCGACGCTGAATTGATGGTGGATCAGGACGAATTGTCTGAAGAGCTGCTGCGTGCAGGGTTTCATCAGGAAGACATCTATAAAGCTCTGACTTGGTTAGAGAAACTTGCTGCACTTCAGGATACCGACCATACGCCGTACATGAATACCAGTGCGGTGACTTCCATCCGTATTTATACCCCGGAAGAAATGAACCGTCTGGATGTGGCTTGCCGTGGCTTTCTGACTTATCTTGAGCAGATCCATGTGCTGAGTTCTGAAACGCGTGAAATGGTGGTCGATCGGGTGATGGAACTCGAAACCGCCGAGTTTGTGTTAGATGATCTGAAATGGATTATTCTGATGGTGCTCTTTAATGCACCCGGAAATGAAAGTGCTTACAGCCAAATGGAAGAGCTGCTCTACGGAGCAGAAGATGGATATCTGCATTAATTGTCAATTTACAGGAGATAAGGCCTGACGTATGGCCAGTAAAATCAATCCTGATCTCTTTACCGCGCAACCCGTTCATGATGAGACGCCCTGCCCACAATGCGGGGCGGCTCTGTTATTGCGCCATGGAAAACACGGCCCGTTTTTGGGCTGTAGTGCCTATCCGGCCTGCGATTACATCAAGCCTTTGCACCATAATGATGGCCATATCGTAAAACACCTGGGTGTCCCTTGCCCGGTGTGTGAGCATGAGCTTGTTTTGCGTCAGGGGCGTTACGGTATGTTCATTGGCTGCAGTCATTATCCAGAGTGCAACCATATCGAGCCCCAGAAAGCCTCTTCTTCAGTTTCAGAGGATGACGAACCTGCACGGTCATGTCCTGAATGTGGTGCTGGACATCTGGTGAAGCGGAACAGCCGCCATGGCAAGGTGTTTTATGGCTGTGACAGCTATCCCAAGTGTAAGTTTGTGCTGAACGCACAGCCAGTCGAGGGCCCCTGTGAAGTTTGCGGCTATCCCTTATTGGTGCTCAAAAAGCATTCTGGCGGTGAGAAAAAGCAGTGTGCGAATCGGAAGTGTCAGCATCTGCAGCAGAACTGACTCAACAGTTTTCATCGACCGTTACAGTCGGTGAAGGCCTGCCGGTATTCAGATTCAGTTGATAGGCCACTAAACAATCCGTTGCGCTGATGGCTTCAGTCAGGCTCGTCTCTCCATACAGACTATCGCGCAAATACAGAATTATTGCTTGTACCGGCGAATAATAAAAACCAGTCCCCTCCGTCTCCCGACGGCGCAAATGGGAAATCGCCCAGTCCTTCGACAATATTGTGCCCATCCGAAAGAAAAAGCCAGCAAACGCTGGCTTTTTGACTTTCAGGGGGAGAGTGTGACTTAGCGGAGACGGACAACAGGAAAGCTGTCGCTCGGGAGATGCTGAGCCAGCGTGTCCAGGGTCTGAACCAGTTCATTGTGGCTGGTGGCTGTGACATTAATATGACCCATTTTGCGCCCTGCCCTTTTTTCTTTGCCATACCAGTGAATATGGCAGCCCGGGAGTGCCAGTACATCAGTTGGAACCGTGTCTTCACCCAGAATGTTAATCATGACGGTACTGCGGATGGCCTGGGTATTCCCTAAGGGCAAATCGCACACGGCGCGTAAGTGATTTTCAAACTGGCAGGTATCGGCACCCTGCTGAGTCCAGTGACCGGAATTGTGTACCCGAGGCGCGATTTCATTGACCAGCAATGATCCGTTCACTTCAAAGAACTCAATGGCCAGCACGCCCACATACCCGAGGGTCTCTGCCACCGCATTGAACATACGTTCTGCCTGCTGCTGTAAATCACCCTGTGTTTCCAGCGCCAGCGAGCGGCTGAGGACACCGTCGGTATGTACATTTTCTGTCAGTGGGTAGATGGCGGTGTCGCCGGCCTGATTGCGTGCACCAATCAGGGAGACTTCCCGCTGGAATGGCACAAAAGCTTCCGCAACAATGGACTGCGCTGGCGCGTCGGCCAGAAATGCCGCAATGTCCTGCCAGACGGCCTGGATCTGGTCGGCCGTTTTCAGGCGCCACTGGCCTTTGCCGTCATAGCCCCCGAGCGAGCTTTTCAGCACCAGTGGCAAACCGATGTGCTGGGATGCTGCAACCAGATCCGTTTCTGCGTTGATCAGCTGATACTGGGCATTTGCCACGCCTGCTTGATCCAGCAGGGCCTTTTCAATCCGGCGATCGCCACCGGCTTTAATCGCTGCAGCACCGGGTTTCAGCTTGCCACTGGCTTCACAGGCGTCGAGCACATCGTGCGGCACATGTTCGAATTCAGCTGTGATCACATCGGCATAGCGGATGGCATTGTCCAGTCCGGAAAGAACCGGTGCCAGCGTGAGCGGATGAACAACCTGACCACTGGTCACGTCATAGGCGACAACATCGATATTCAGCGGTGCGCCTGCCAGTGCCATCATGCGGGCGAGCTGACCTGCGCCTAATACCAGAACCTTTTTCATGCTCAGACTTCCTCAGATGGATCCGGTTGGCTGAGTACGGTTTCTGTTTGTGCTTTGCGGAAGGCATCAATGGCAGCCATCACGCCTGCATCCTGAGTGCCGATAATCTGTGCGGCCAGCAGACCGGCATTGGCCGCGCCAGCTTCCCCAATCGCCAGTGTGCCGACGGCCACACCTTTTGGCATCTGGACAATGGATAGCAGGGAGTCCAACCCTTTCAGTGCACGAGACTGGACTGGAACGCCCAGTACCGGAAGGCTGGTATAGGCCGCTGTCATCCCCGGCAGATGCGCTGCACCGCCAGCGCCGGCGATAATGACAGAAATACCGCGCTCATGGGCAGTTTCAGCATATTCTGCCAGCAGATGCGGAGTCCGGTGCGCGGAAACCACCCGGGTTTCATACGCGATATTGAATCGCTCCAGCATCTCAGCTGCATGTTGCATGGTTGGCCAGTCAGATTTTGAGCCCATAATAATACCGACTTTCATCCCGAACTCCTTAGGGTTATGTGAATCAGGCACGAGGGTTTGGGGCGCATTATACGGAGATTTTTGCTTAAGGAAAACGTTTGCGTCGCGCTCTGGCGTCCAATGGGTGCAGTTCGCTGAGATTCGTTTAAAATAGCCCTCAGTTCATTTCAGCCGCTGCCAGCAGATATGGCCCGGCGTTAACGCATTGAGGATCGTGTGGATAATTTAAGCCAAGTGGTCACCGCGCTGGAGCAAGGTGAAGTTATTGCCTACCCGACAGAAGCTGTGTTTGGTGTCGGATGTGATCCGGATAACCCGGAAGCCGTCAGTCGGTTACTGGCACTCAAACAGCGTCCGGTGGAAAAAGGGCTGATTCTGATTGCAGCGGATTATAATCAGCTTGCCCCTTATATTGATGACAGCCAGCTAACGGAAGCGCAAAAAGCGCAGATTTTTGCGACCTGGCCCGGGCCGGTGACCTGGGTGATGCCAACCAAACCTGGCGTGCCTGCTTTTTTGACCGGGCAGTTTTCGACCATTGCCGTCCGGGTGACGGATCATCCGCTGGTTCAGCAGCTGTGCCGGACATTCGGCAAACCACTCACGTCAACCAGTGCCAATCTGACCGGTGAGCCGCCTTGCCGAAATGTGCAGGAAGTAGAAGCACAGTTGGGAGCGCATTTGAAAACGATTTTGTGCGGTGAGACCGGTGGCCGTGACAATCCATCCGAAATTCGCGATGCTGCCACAGGACAAATTTTCCGACAGGGATAAATAACGCATGCAAGACGTCAATAAACACGCCGTGAAGGCGTTTCTCCTCGAACTTCAGGACAAGATTTGCCAGGCGCTGGAAGCGCAGGATGGTGAGGCCAGCTTTGTTGAAGACAGCTGGGAACGTGAAGATGGTGGCGGTGGCCGCAGCCGGGTGATCCGCCATGGCGCGGTGTTTGAACAGGGCGGCGTGAATTTCTCTCATGTTTATGGCGCTCAGATGCCCGCATCTGCAACGGCACATCGGCCGGAACTGGCTGGTCGTCGTTTTGAAGCCATGGGCGTCTCTCTGGTCATTCACCCGAAGAACCCGCATATCCCGACGTCTCATGCCAATGTCCGCTTCTTTATTGCCGAAAAAGAGGGTGAAGATCCGGTCTGGTGGTTTGGCGGTGGGTTCGATCTGACCCCATTCTACCCGGTTGAGGAAGATTGTCGTCACTGGCATCAGGTCGCAAAAGATCTCTGTGCGCCTTTTGGTGAAGAAGTTTATGCCGAACATAAAGCCTGGTGTGATCGATACTTCTTCCTGCCCCACCGTCAGGAAACCCGAGGTGTTGGTGGTTTGTTCTTTGATGATCTGAATCAGTGGGGCTTTGAAAAAAGCTTTGCGTATATGCAAGCGGTGGGTCTGGGATTTCTGGATGCCTATCTGCCGATTGTTGACAAGCGGGCCGCCACGCCGTTTGGTGAGCGTGAGCGAGAGTTTCAGTTGTATCGTCGTGGCCGTTATGTTGAATTTAACCTGGTTTACGATCGCGGCACATTATTTGGCCTGCAAAGTGGTGGCCGGACGGAATCGATTCTGATGTCTATGCCACCGCTGGCGCGCTGGGAGTATTGTTACCAGCCGGAAGCCGATTCTCAGGAAGCCCGTTTGTATTCATACCTCACCCCGCGTGACTGGTAATCATCGTTAGTTAAGGAAAATTTGCAGCCATGAGTCAGGACAAGGACCAGTATGTCGTTTTCGGCAACCCGATTGCCCAGAGTAAGTCCCCGTTTATTCACACACTGTTTGCGCGCCAGACAGCACAGTACATGAACTATGAAGCGCAGCTGGTGCCTTTGGAGGCATTCCGGGATGCGGCCGATCAGTTCTTTGCTCAGGGGGGCCGTGGCTGCAATATTACTGTGCCATTTAAAGAGCAGGCTTTTGCCTATGCGAATCAGTTGACCGAACGGGCGCAATTGGCGGGTGCAGTGAACACGCTTAAGAAACTCGACGATGGCGGGATTCTGGGAGATAACACGGATGGTGAGGGGCTGGTACAGGATCTGCTGCGCCACCATGTGGGGCTCAAAGAGAAACGGATTCTGCTGGTGGGTGCCGGGGGCGCTGCACGCGGTGTGATTTTACCGCTGCTGGCTCAGCACCCGGCAAGCCTGACGATTACAAACCGGACTCTGGCGAAAGCGGTTGAGCTGGCCGATTTATTTGCGCCCCATGGTGAGGTCTCTGCACTGGCACTGGATAACCTGCCCGAGCCGCAGCCTTATGACCTGATTATCAATTCAACGTCGGCCAGCCTCAGTCAGTCATTACCGGGTATTCCGGAGGCATTGATTCACCCGGATGTGGTCTGCTACGACATGGTTTACAGGCAAACGCAAACCACGTTTAATCAATGGGCAGCACAGTTGGGTGCCAGTCAGGTCATCGATGGTCTTGGGATGCTGGTGGGTCAGGCGGCGGAAAGCTTTTTGTTATGGCGTGGTATACGCCCGGGTACCGAACAAGTACTGCGTGAACTGCGACGTTCCCTTCAGGCAAAATAAAAGAGTCATTATGAATCAGGATATATTGTTTGCTGATCTGCAAACTTGGGACAACAAGCGCAAGGCCGTTTGTTTTCCTGCACAGCAAGCCGGAGCGTTGATCCGGTGCTGGGTCAGTCTTGCTTGGCTGGAAAATCAAGCGGGCTCTTCCCTGTCGGATGAGGCGGCCATACTGACCGCCTTTGCCGAATACCGCTTTGATCTGGAAGAGATGGCTGAATCTCTGATCGAAGAAGAAGCATTCAACGCCGCGGGAGACATTGAACTCGGCTGAACTTAGCCTGCTTCGGCCAGATATTCATTTTTGAGCCGAACATAGTTGTCGGCGGATTGTGGCAGAAAAGCCAGTTCAGCTTCTGTGAGGGGTCTGGCTTGCTTCGCCGGACTGCCCACATACAAATACCCGCTCTGTAAAATCTTCCCGGGCGGTACCAGCGTCCCTGCCCCAATGATCACATCATCTTCAATCTCCGCGGCATCCAGAATAATGGCACCCATCCCGATCAGGACCCGATTTCCGACGCTGCAGCCATGAAGCATGGCTTTGTGGCCAATTGTCACATCATCGCCAATAATAAGAGGATGGCCATCAGGGTTGTTGTCGCTTTTTCGGGTGACATGTAAAACAGTGCCGTCCTGGATGTTGGTCCGCTCACCGATTCGGATGTGGTTCACATCCCCGCGCGCTGCAACGAGTGGCCAAATGCTGCTGTGATCGGCCAAGTGAATCTCCCCAACCAGCACTGCTGATGAGTCGACATATACTTTTTCACCGAGTGTCGGGCGAATGCCTTGATAAGGTCGAAGTGAGTTTTGCATTGGGGTACCTCTTTTTTGGGGGGCGGACAGCTTTACTTTCAAGTTCTGCGATGTTTATACCATCGAAACCCCGGGGTGTTGCGTGAATATTGTCCGCTTGATCGAAAATGACGAATTTATTTCAATTTGGCTATTGCCAACGTGATCGAACTCTCTATAATGCCGCCTCACCGACACGGAGGGACGGCAGAAAGCGGTTCGGTCCGGAGAGGTAAGCGGCAAGAAATTAAATTGAAAAAAAGTGTTTGACACTGGCTTTTGATTCGATAGAATGGCCGCCCGTTTCGAGAGTTGAATCACAAGATTCAATGTGAAACAAAGCTCTTTAACAATTTGACCATGCAATCTGTGTGGGCACTCGACAATGATACAGTCAAAAGATTTTATCAGTGAA